>NZ_JBFTLQ010000013.1:0-114589 GCF_056396525.1 Cupriavidus sp. 05T41 | reverse complement strand
TTGTAAGCTCCGATGCTTGCGCACCGGGCATCCGCTATCAAGCGCCCACACTTATCGGTTGTTTGTTTGTTAAAGAACTTGCCGCGGTTCGCTTTGCTTACCGCGTCGCTGCTTTGTTGTCAGCAGCAGAGAAACGAGATTATGAAGAAACTTAGTAATTAAATCAAGAGTTTTTTGCGAAATTTCTTTTTTTCAAAAACCTCGCTCACCTCGACTAATTACCTTCGCCGACCCAGGCAATCATTTTCCCTGCTTGATTCGCCGCAATATTTCCTGCTGCGGGGGACCGAATACTAAGGGTTCCACACCGAGCTTGCAAGTTTTTTCTGGAAAAAACCAAAAAGTGCCACCATGGCCACATCGAGGGTGCATCGAGGCCCGAAGCCGCCGGCACGCCTTCCTACGGCAGGCCCTCGTGACGGGCAACAGCGCAGGCATCCGGCAAGTTACGCAGGAGCGAAGCGGCATCCCCAGAGCGACGGCGTGTCCAGGTCCATGACTCGCTCAACACCCAGTGCGCCCGGCACTTCGTCGTAGAAATGCCGGGCGCCATGCCCATCCGACATCAGTCATGTGGCGGCGGGACGGGTGCACTCTGCGCTGCGCGCGTTCGCAGGCGTGGTGTCGCGAAGTCCAGGAAGGCACGCAACTTCAACGGCAGCGGCGCTTGTCCTTTATGCACAAGACTGACTGGCAATGGCGCCGACTCGAATTCCTCGAGCACGATGCAAAGTGTCTTATTACGTATGGCATCCGCAACCTGGTAGGACAGCACACGTACCAGTCCAACGCCGAGTATCGCGGCTGCAATAGCCGCCTCCGCGGTATTGACTGCAAGCCGCGAATGAATGGGCACGGATAACTCGGACTTGCCGAATCCAAAAACCCAGGCGCGCATGGACGCGAGAACCTCGAAGGTAATGCATTTATGCCCGGCGAGATCGCGCGGTCCGGCCGGCACGCCGTGAGTTGCCAGATATGCCGGACTTGCACATACGACCCGGCGGACGACTCCGACTCGCGTCGCCATGAGCGTGCTATCGGGCAATTTACCAATCCGGACCGCCACGTCGGCGTGCTCGTCCATCAGATGCACGACGCGATCCGTGAGCGCGAGGTTGATGTCGATCTCCGGATATTGCGCGAGAAATTCCGCAACGACCGGCACGACGTGCAAGCGCCCGAAAGTGACAGGAGCCGTGATGACGAGCTCGCCCCTGGGCGAGGAATGTTCACCGGTCGCAGCGCGCTCGGCCTCTCCGATTTGCTCGAGAATCCGCCTGCAGGCGGCCACGTATGAATCCCCGGCTTCCGTCAGCGAAAGCTTGCGCGTCGTGCGGTGAAGCAAACGGACTTTTAAATGTGCCTCCAGCTCCCCAATCTTGCGGCTGACTGTTGCCAGCGGCACGCCGAGGCGACGCGCGGCGGCGGACAAACTGCCCGAATCGGCGACCGCGATGAGCAGAGACATGGAGTCAAAAAGGTTCATCTGATTCTATCGATTCTATCAATTGATGGAAGGATGACTCTCAATTTTGCTGGATTCTCTTTTCAGATGCAAGGAGGTAACTTACGAACCTAGTATCTCGAGAATGAAAGGAGAGTGCCGTGAGCAACCCATCCAACCCACCCGACAGTCCGCACGCGCCTGCGATGGCGTCCCGTAGCAAGATCGTGATGATGGCAATCATCGCGGGCGCGGTGATCACCAACATCTATTGCACACAGCCGATCTTGCCGTTGATCGCGTCGGACCTGCACCTCGACGTGACAACGGTTGATCTCGTTGCCGGCGCTGCGTTGCTTGGCTTCGCAACGGGGCTGGCGCTTCTGTTGCCTCTGGGCGACCGCTTCGACCGTCGCAAGCTGGTACTCGGCCAGATCGCGCTCGCCTTCGGCTTTGCCGTGGTTGCAGCGCTCGCCCCCGGTGTCTGGGCGCTGATCGCAGCTTCCTTTGGTCTTGGCATTGTCAGCTGCGTGCCGCAACAGCTCGTGCCTTTCGCGGCCGTCATGTCGCCGCCAAGCGAGCGTGGGCGCTCGGTGGGGACGGTCGTCAGCGGGATCATGGTTGGCATCCTGCTTGGCCGCACGATCAGTGGCGTGGTCGGCGCGGCCTATGGCTGGCGCGCGGTCTATGGCGTGGAAGCGGCGTTCATGATCCCGGTCTGGATCGCCGCCGCATCGCTGCTGCCGCGGGGTCGGCCCACCACGAATCTGTCCTATGGACGCCTGCTCGCGTCGCTCTGGCCGCTGGCGCGGGACAATCGCCCGATCCGGGAATCGATGATCATCCAGGCGCTGTTGTGGGCTTGCTTCAATGCGTTTTGGGTGAATCTGGCCGCGCTCCTCGTAAGCGGTCCGTGGCACCTTGGTAGTGCCTGGGCGGGCGGCTTTGGCATCATTGGCGCGGCTGGCGCACTTGCCGCTTCACTCGGCGGTCGCGCCACTGACCGGTTGGGGTCGCGCAGCGTCATTGGGGCCAGTATCGGCATAGTGACGCTTGCGTACGTGCTTCTCGCCGGCGCCGATTCCTCGCTTGCCCTTCTGGTTATCGGTGTCATCGTGCTCGATATTGGCGTGCAGTCAGGCCTTGTGTCCAACCAGACGCGCGCCTTCGCCGTTGATCCGAAGGCGCAGGGCCGCATTAACAGCCTCTACATGACCGCTACCTTCTTCGGCGGCGCCCTCGGTACGGTGATCAGCGGCTGGCTCATGACTCGCTTCGGCTGGACGGGCATCGTCGCATTTGGAATCGTGCTTGGACTCATCGCTTCCGCAATACACTGGATCGGCGCCCGGGGCGGCCAGCGGAGCCCGAATACCGATGCGGCGATCAAAGCGGGCAACATCTCAGCGAGCGCAGATTGAATTGCCCCGGAGCCGGTCCGCGAGGATGCGTCGCGGACCATCCAAGACCTTATTCGAGACGGCGGGGGCCGGGCTCGCGGCCGCAAGCGCGGGCTATTTGCCGATCGCCAACGCTGCCTCAGGAGCGGCCGCCGGCTGGTGCGCCGGACCGGTGATCTCGGCGCTCGTCCTGATGAGGGTCTTGCGGAAAATCTCCACCAGGGGCCGCAGATTGACTTTGTGCCACGCCGCCCACAACGGCGTGCGGTAGGTGAACCACGACAGTTCGTGCAGGACCACCCCGTCCGGCGCCTGGTGGCGCAGGCTCTGCTGGATCATGGTCATGCCGAGGCCTGCTGCCACCAGTCCCAGTGCTGCCAGCGGCTCGGTGGCTTCCATGGTGATGGACGGCGTAAAGCCGGCCCTGGCGCAGGCGGCAATGAAGGTGTCGTGCCGCAGGGCACTCTCCCTGTGCATCACGCCAATCCACTTCTGCGCCGCGAGGTCGTCCGGCGTGAAGCGCTGCGCCGTTGCCAACGGATGTCCCTCGGGAATGGCAAGCAGCATCGGGTCGTTCAGCACCTGTGCGGACTCCAGGTCCGGGTCGTCCGGAGGCGGCGGCTCGCATACCAGGGCGATGTCCAGGCTGCGCTGGCGCAGTCCTTCGATCTGCGCCGCGGAGGGATGGTTGTAGAGCGCGATATGCACGTTCGGGCGCGTCTGCCGCAGTTCGCGCAAGGCATTGGGCAGCACGCCGGAATGCATGGCGTATTCGAGATACCCGATGCACAGCCCGCCCTCGTCCCCCTTCCCCAGGCGCCGGGCCAGTGACTCCAGCCGGTTGCCATGGGTGAGGAAGGCGCGCGTTTCGGCCAGGAATGTGCGCCCGTCCGTGGTCAGGCGGATGCGCTGCTGGGAGCGCTCGAACAGCGTCAACCCCAGCTTTTCCTCGAGTTGCGCGATCTGCCTGCTCAGCGGCGACTGCGAGATGTGCAGCCGCTCCGCCGCCCGTCCGACGTGTTCTTCCTCGGCGACGGCGACAAAATAGTGGAGTTGGCGAATGTCCAGCATCTCAGACCTCTAGAGACTTAACTTTTTCCTGATCATGTCCCGTCGAGGCTCAACTTGCAACGCCCGACCGTGCCGCGATCTGCGGATCTTCATCTCCGCATATTGCATGAAGCATGCCTTGCAATGATTTCCCCGCCGCGCCAGGAAAGGCGTGGCGGGGAGACGATCATTCGCCGCGCCGGAACAGCACGCGCGACGTGCCCGGCCCGGAGCCGACGCAGTACCGGCTTAGGCCGTCGATGGCCTTCAAGACGAAGCGCTGTCGCTGCTGCTGCCAAACGACGCTTCGAGCGCCTTCAGGCCGTCCCGGTAGATACCGCCGAACAGGGCGGACGCCTCCTCATCGCTCACACCAACCGGCGTGAACTGGCCGGACCATTCGACCTGCGCGCCCTGCTCGCCTGGGATTTCCAGCACGCGCAGCGTCGAGCGATAGCCGGTCACGGGGAACGGCGCCTCGAGGATCGAATAGGTGTAGCTGCGCGCCGCGTTGTCGAATACCTCGAGCCGCTCGACGATGGCATTGCCGTCGGGATTGGCCAGGCGACGCACGCGGCCGCCCTCGCTCAACTCGCTCCTGGGAATGTAGGGCAGCCAGTCCGGCAGCGAATCGAAGCCGCCGATCCGTTGCCATACCTGGTCTGCCGGGACCGCGAGCGTGATGCTTGCAAAAGCTTGTGCCATGTTGGCTCCTCAGGCGAGATCGATGGGAAGCGGCGCATTGGGCGCGACCAGGCCTTGCTCGCGCATTTCGCGCCAGAAGCCAGCGGGGATCGGCTCCGACAGCGCGGCCATGTCTTCGGCGATGCGCTCGGGACGGCTCGCCCCCGGGATTACCGCGGCGACGGCGGGATTGGCCAGTGCGAATTGCAGGGCGGCGGCCTTGATGCCGACCTGGTAGCGCCGGGCGATCGCCTTGATGCGCTCGACTTTGGCGACGATGTCGGCCGGCGCCTTCTGGTACTCGAAATGCGTGCCGCCGGCCAGGATGCCGGAGCTGTAGGGGCCGCCGACGACGATCTCGACCTTCTGCGCGGCGGCCGCCGCCATCAGGCGCTGCAGGGCGCGCTCGTGATCCAGCAGCGAGTAGCGCCCGGCGAGCAGGAAGCCATCAGGCTGCGCTTCGGCCAGGTCCAGCGTCAGCTCCAGCGGTTCGACGCGATTGACGCCCAGGCCCCAGGCCTTGATGACTCCTTCCTCGCGCAGCCGGGTCAGCACGCGGAAGGCACCCTTGCGGGCAGTCTCGAAGTAGGACAACCATTCGTCGCCATAGAAGTCCTGCGCGATATCGTGCACCCAGACGATATCGAGGCGATCGGTGCCCAGTCGTTTCAGGCTGTCGTCGATCGAGCGCAACGTGGCGTCGGCCGAATAGTCGTTGACCAGCTTGTTAGGACGCCCGGTGGCGAACAAACCACCTTTTTCGCCAAGATCGCGCGCGCTGGCGTCTTCGACTTCGTCCAGGATCAGGCGGCCAACCTTGGTGCTGATCACATAGTCATTGCGGTTGCGCTTGGCCAGGGCCTGGCCCAGGCGGATCTCGGACAGGCCGGCGCCGTAGAAAGGCGCGGTGTCGAAGTAGCGGATCCCGTGTTCCCAGGCGGCGTCCACGGTGGCGGCGGCTTCGGCTTCGGGGATATCGCGGAACATGTTGCCCAGCGGGGCGGTACCGAAACCGAGGACGCTGCCGGCGGGCAACTTGTCTTTGATGCTCATGACTGCTCTCCAGAAGTGAGTTGAGTGAAGGCAGTCTAGGATCGCAAGTTGAGCCTGTCCAAGACGGAATAGGGAGAACTTAAGTCTCCCAAGGTCTTAATATGAACGAGCGGGCTGGGCCGGACGCGCGTACATTGGCGTCGCATGGGCTGCATCGGCCACTCGGCATGCATCGGCGCGCTTCGTCGATGCCCGCGGCGGTGGGGCGATGCCAAGGCGGCTGGCGCGGGCCAGCCCATCCGAGGCCGGGTCCACGCCGACCATCGCGCCCATTTCCAGGTGCCGGCTATTGCGCATCACCTTGAACATCAGGTCGGTGCCGATATTGCCCGGCCCGATGATGGCGACTTTCAGTTTGCGGTTTTTGCTTGTTTTCCTTCTGGCGGCGATACATGGAAGCCTGCATGCCCGAGCCCTTCCATATCGACCGAGACGTACTGCCCCGGCCGGATCCATTCGGCCTGCGTGGCGCCGCCGGCCATTACCAGCCAGCCTGTCTGCAGGGGCTCGCCGGCGGCTGCGGCGACGCGCGCCGCGGCCACCAGCGAGCGCAGCGGATGGCCGAGAATCGCCGCCGTGGAGCCCACCTGCACCGCCCGGCCGTCGATCGACAGCACCAGGCCGAGGTTGCCGAAATCGCGGTGCGGATCGTGCCAGGCGCCGATCACGAAGCCGCTCGACGAGGCGTTGTCCGCGATGACCTCGGGCAAGGTGAACTTGAAATCCCGGTAGCGCGAATCGATGATCTCGAGCGCCGGCGCGATCGCCTCCACCGCGGCAAGCGCCTCGGCAGCGGTCGCGTCGCCGGCCAGGGGCTTCTTCAGCACGAACGCCAGCTCCGGCTCGACGCGCGGATGCACGTAGCGCGAGAAATCGACCGCCCCGCCCTCCTCCACCTGCATGCCGCTGGTCAGGCGGCCCCAGATCACGTCGGACAGCCCCATCTGGATCATCTTGGCGCGGCTGGTAAAGCCCATCTTCACGCCGACCCGCCGCTCGCCGCGCGCCTCGCGGCGACGCACCGCGGCCGACTGGATCGCGTAGGCGTCGGCGAGCGACAGCGTGCCATCGGCATCGAACTGCGCCACGGCGGTCGCGCCGGCGGCGGCGTCGTCCAGCATTGCAGCAAGATCCTGGATCGATGTCAGCGAGGTCATTGCGCGTTCTCCGGTTCGAATACGGCCTTCACGCTGCCCAGGCCGTTGATATGGGCATCGAACACGTCGCCGGGCTGCACCGGCACCATCGGGCCGAGCGCGCCGGACAGCACGAGATCGCCGGCGCGCAGCGGGCTGCCAAGCGCGGCCATCGTGCGCGCCAGCCAGACCACCGCGTTGAGCGGATTGCCAAGGCATGCGGCGCCCGCGCCGGTCGAAACCGGCTCGCCGCGCCGCATCAGCGCCATGCCGCACAGGCGCGCGTCGAATGCCTGCAAGGTCTTCGGCGTGGTGCCGAGCACGTAGGCTGCCGAGGATGCGTTGTCGGCCACCGTGTCCACGAACCGGATATTCCAGTTGTCGATGCGGCTGCCGACGATCTCCAGCGCCGGCAACGCGTACTCGATGGCGCCGAGCACGTCCACCAGGCCCGCGCGCTCGAGGTCAAGGTCGCGGCCCAGCACGAAGGCGACTTCCGCTTCGATCTTCGGCTGCTGCAGCGCCGACACCGGAACCGGCTCGCCATCGCCATAGCCCATGTCGTCGAACAGCGTGCCGAAGTCGGGCCGGTCCACGCCGAGCTGCGCCTGCACGGCGCGTGCCGTCAGGCCGATCTTACGACCGACGATGCGATGCCCGCCAGCCACGCGTGCCTCGGTGTTGATGCGCTGGATCGCATAGGCTGCCTCGGCGTCGATGCCCGGGTACTGCTCGCGCAGCGGAGCGATCCATTCGCCGGTGCGCGCGGCCTCGCGCAGCGCAAGCGCGGCGGCTTGTTGTTGCTGGGGTGTCATGGGTTCTCCCTGGCGGCGCGCGCAGCGTCGATCTCGTCCTTGGTGCGGTCGCCCACGCTCCACTGCGTGGCGGGCAACTGGCTGACCAGCACGCGGATGCTCTCCAGCGGCGCGCCGAGCGTGGCGTGCACGGTGCGCGCCACCTCCTGGATGCAGCGCTTGACGGTCGCTTCGTCGCGACCTTCGATAAGGGTGATCTGTACGATCGGCATGAAGGTTTTCGCTATGGAGTGGAATTCAGGCGGCGGGCGGCGCCACCGCGATATCGGTCTTGCCGGCGCGCTTGAGCGCGTCGGCCACGAAGCCGTTGCGCTTCATGGCTTCGACGAAGTCATGCAACCAGGCGGCACCGGCCTCGCGGCCGCGCGGCAGGCACAGCGCCTGGTCGATCGCCAGGAAGTCGTCGGCCATCACGCGCAGGTGCGGCCGCGTCGCCGCGTATTGCTCGATCACGCGGCGCACGCCGGCGGCGGCGTCGAGCGGCGCGGACTCGAACAGCGCGAAGGCCTCGGCGGCCGTGGGCCGGCGCTCGATCCGCGCCTGTTTCAAGGTCCGCGTCAGGTGCAGGTCGTAGGCGGCCCCCTTGCCGACGGCCACGCTGCGGCCCGGCGCATCGACGTCCTGCGGGCGCTGCAGCGGCGAAGCGGCGTGGACCATGTAGCAGGCAGCGATCTGCACATAGGCCGGCGAGAACGCCAGGCGGTCGGCGCGCACGGGGTCGACCGCCAGGAAGGCTACGTCCCAGGCGTCGTCGGCGAGGGCATCGGTGACCTTGCCCGCGGCATCGTAGGGCACGAGTTCGGTCTCGAGTCCGAGCTGCTCGCCCAGCGCATAGGCCATGGCGACCGAGATGCCCCCCGGCGCGCCGGTGGCCGGATCGCGCTGCGCGAGCGCGGCATTGCCGAAGTTGATCGCAGCACGTACGCGGCCGTGCGGCGCCAGGTCCCGGAGGACGGAAGCATCGATAGTCATCAGGTTCATTCCTGGTCTGGGGGTGGGCCGGTCAGGGCGGGTCGGGTCAGTCAAGGTGCACGCCGGCCGTCTTGATGACCGTGCCCCACTTCGCGCTCTCGCTCTTGATAAAGCGCGCCAGCACCTCGGGGGTGCCGCCGCCGAGCTCCACGCCCGAAGCCGCGAATTTTTCCTTGACCTCCGGCCGCTTGAGCGTGGCATTCATCGCGGCATTGAGCGCCTGCACTACGTTGGCGGGCGTGCCCGCCGGTGCGACGATGGCGAACCAGGCGATGGACTCGAAGCCCTTCACGGTCTCGGCGATCGCCGGGACGTTCTTGAGCGCCGGCACGCGGCCGGGCGTGGCCACGCCCAGCGCCCGCATCCGCTGGGCCTCGACGAACGGCAGCGTTGCCGGCGAATTGTCGAACATCACCTGCACGTTGCCGCCCATCAGATCCGTGGCCGCGGGCGAGCTGCCGCGGTACGGCACGTGCAGCAGGTCGATGCCGGCGCGGCTCTTGAGCAGTTCCATGGTGAGGTGGCTGGTCGTGCCGTTGCCCTGGGAGCCGTAGGAAAGCTTGCCCGGATGCGCCTTGGCGTAGGCGATCAGCTCCGGCAGCGTCTTGAAAGGCTGCCCGGTATTGGCCACCAGCATGATGGGCACGGTGGCGATCAGGCCCACGGGCGCGAAGTCCTTGGCGGGGTCATAGCCAAGCCGGCGGTAAAGATACTGATTGATGCTCAGCGGGCCGGCGGTGGTCACCAGCAGCGTGTAGCCGTCCGGCTTGGCATGCGCGACGATCTCCGCGCCGACGTTGCCGCCAGCGCCCGCGCGGTTGTCGACGATGACTGTTTGCTTGAGGGCGTCGCCCATGCCGACGGCCAGGGCGCGCGCGACGATGTCGGTGGTCCCGCCCGCCGGGAACGGCACGACGATGGTGACCGGCTTGTCGAAGCTCTGTGCGGCGGCGGCGCCGGCGGCAAGCATGGCGGTGCCGGCGAACAGCCCGGCGGCGAGACGCCGCCATGGCGAACGGCCCGGGCGGGTACTGGTGATGCGCAAAGGCATTTCTGTCTCCTGTCTGAATCTTGTCCTGCGGTCAGTCGTCAAAGCCGTACAGGCGCGCCGGATTGTCCACGAGCATGCGCCGCTGCTGGTCCGCGTCAGGCACCCAGAGCGGAATCAGGTCGACGAGGTCGGCATCGTTGGGCATCGCCCCCTTGTAGATGGGATGCGGCCAGTTGCTGCCCCAGATCACGCGGTCGGGATACGCGCGCACCACGGCATGGATCATCGGCAGCATGTCCAGGTGCGGATATGCCTGCGACGACGAGCGATACAGGCTGGCGAGCTTGACCCAGCAGCGGCCTCCCTCCAGCAGGCCCATGAGCGCAGCGAATCCCGCCGACTGCACGCCCTCGTCGCCAAGCACATGGCCGAGATGATCGACGACGAACGGGTTGGGCAATGCCATCAGGCGCGGCGCCAGGTCGCACAACTCCTTCGACTCGTGCAGATGCAGCACCAGATGCCAGCCGAGCGGATGGGTCTCCTGCGCCAACGCCTCCAGGTGTTCGAAACGGGCGCCGCCGCGCACGACGGTGGAGATCCGGCAGCCGCGCATGCCGCCGTCGTGCATTGCCTGCAGCGCGGCTCGCCCGAGTCCCGGCCGGATTACCGCAACGCCGCGTGCGCGTTTTCCCATGCGTGCGATGGCGTCCAGCGTGACACGGTTGTCCGTGCCGTGCGCGCCGCCGTGCACGATCACGCAGCGGTCGATGCCCAGCGTGGCGAGCAAGGCCTCGTATTGTTCGACAGTGCAATCCTCCGGCGTGTAGCTGCGCTCTTCGGAAAAAGGGTACTGCGCCTGCGGGCCGAACACGTGGGCGTGGCAGTCCACGGCGCCCCGGGGCATGCGGAACGCCGGCATGCGCAGGTTGCGGTCCGGCCCCTGGCAGGGCGGGGGGGCGGCGGTGAGGCCGGTGGGCATGGCTTGTCTCCAGTCTGGTGCTTCGCGGGACTTCTGCCCCTGCGCTGATGTGGATCATCGGCCAGTCAGCCCTATACGGTCTAATACTATTTTTTTCCGATACCATACCGATCCGGTATTGCCCTTCCTGATCTCCTCCCAACACGCGGACCTCCCATGGATCTCAAACAGATGCGTTACTTCCTCGCGGTCGCGGAGGAGCGCAATTTCACCCGCGCGGCTGCGCGCCTGCATATGGCCCAGCCACCGCTGACGCGCCACATCCACGCGCTCGAAGAGGAACTCGGCGCCGCGCTGTTCGTGCGCACGGCCAAGGGCGTGGAACTGACGGAAGCCGGCACGGCCCTGCTCGAGGAGGTGCCCAATGTGCTCAGCATGGCGCGGCGGGCAAGCGAAAAGGCGCAGCGCGCGGGACGGGGCCTGATCGGCCGGCTCGACGTCGGCATCTTCGGCTCGGGCCTGCTCAACGTGATTCCGGTGCTGCTGGCGCGCTTTCACAAGGCACGGCCGGAGGTACGGATCGGCCTGCACAACATGGGCAAGGCCGAACAGATCGAAGCGCTGCGCGAGCGCCGCATCACGGTGGGGTTCAATCGGCTGGTACCGAACGAGCCGGACCTGATGGTCGAGACCGTGCTGCGCGAAACCATGCTGGTGGCGCTGCCGGAACACCACCGCCTGGGCAAGAAGCCGGTGCTGACGCTGAAGGATCTCGACAGCGAGCCGATGATCCTCTATCCCAATGCACCGCTGCCGGGACTGGCCCAGGAGGTCATGTCAGCGTTTCGCAGCGAGGGCGTGCGACTGGTGATCGAGCAGGAGGTGGAGGACGTGGTCACCGCCGTCGCCCTGGTTGCCGGGGGCTTCGGGCTTTGCGTGACGACCGAGTCGGCATCGAACCTGCGGCTGCCGGGCGTGGTCTATAAGCCGCTCAGGTCGCGTGTACTGAAGGACATCGAACTGAGCTGCCTGTACCGCCGCGACGATCAATCGCAAATTCTCCAGGCATTCCTCAACGTTGCGCGACAGGGCGCGCAGCTACCGCTGAGGCGGCGCTGACGCAGGCCTGACGCGCCAGGCATCGTGCCCCGCCCTGCCCCGGCGGCCGTCGTCGTGTTGTTGCATTTCAGCTGAAAAAAGAAAAATTCAATACGGAGCGGCGCCTCAGCGACTAGAACTGCATAGACAGCGCGCCGGCATGTCGGCGACGGGCCTTGCCCTGCGGCACCGGCGTGACGAGGGAGGAAAAACACGATGGCTTCCATCACGATCAACGGCATCGCGATCGACACGTCGGCACCCAGGGAGACCCTGGCGGCGTTCTCCCTGGCCAACGAGAACGCCAGCACGACCGACTACATCGTCGTGGTGCCCCATGCCCCGATGAATGCCGCACAGAAGCAGCAACTGGCGCGCGCCGGCGCCGAGGTCCTGGAAGCGGTGCCGGGCGGCGGGCTGGTTTGCTACTTCCCGAAGACCAGCCTCGCCAGGGTGCGGGCACTGCCGTTCGTCGACTGGGCCGACCTGTATCCCAACGTGGTCAAGCTCTCGCCGTCGCTGCGCCGGGTGGCGCCGCAGCCCGGCGGCGTTGCCGTGGCGGCGGCCGCGCTGGCGCCGCCGGCCGAGCTCGATAGTTCGCGCGTCACGGTCGACGTGGTGCTGCACCGGAACGCCAGGGTGGCCGAAGCGCACAAGCTGGTTGCCGCCGCCGCGCACCTGGACGTATCCGCGGTGACCGTGGCCGGGCACAAGCTGCGCGTGACGCTCAAGCGCCGGCGCCTGCCGGAGGTCGCGGCGCTGGACCCGGTGCGCCACGTCGAGGAAGTATTCCCGCGCCGGCTGGCCAACAATATCGCGCGCACCATCCTGCGCGCCCCGGCCGCGGCCGACCCCGCTGCGCTGCGCGGCGATGGCGAAGTGGTGGCGGTGGCCGATACCGGCTTCGACAAAGGCTCCACGACCAATGTGCACCCTGCCTTCAAGGGCCGCGTCAAGGCGCTGTACGCGCTGGGCCGGCCCGGGCGCAAGGACGATCCCGACGGGCACGGCACGCACGTGGCAGGCTCCGTGCTTGGCGACGGCGTGTCCAGCACGGACGGCGCCATCTGCGGCGCGGCCCCCGGCGCCAGGCTGGTGCTCCAGTCGGTGCTGGACAGCCAGTCAGGCCTGGGTGGCCTGCCCGGCGACCTGAACGATCTGTTCCTGCCGCCCTACAAGACCCACAAGGCGCGCGTGCACACGAACTCGTGGTGCAGCCAGGGCAACTTCGGCAAGTACGATCCGCAGGCGCATGAAGTCGATGAATTCGTCTACAAGAACCGCGACATGCTGATCTGCTTCGCCGCCGGCAATGCGGGCACGGACAGCGACGCCAACGGCCAGGTCAACCCGTCTTCGGTCCCGCCGCCCGGGACCGCCAAGAACTGCCTGACCATCGGTGCCAGCGAGAACGACCGCCCGGCCATGAAGATGACCTACGGCGCCGGCTGGCCGGCCGATTTCCCGACCAATCCCATCAAGTCGGACCGGCTCGCCAACAACCCGGAAGGCATGGTCGCGTTCAGCAGCCGCGGCCCGACCATGGACCTTCGCTTCAAGCCGGACGTGGTGGCGCCCGGCACGTACATCTTGTCCACCCGCTCGCGCGCGACCAGGTCCGAAGGCTGGGGCCTGTCGGGCGATCCGCTCTACATGTTCGACGGCGGCACCAGCATGGCCACCCCGCTGGTGGCCGGATGCGCAGCCGTCGTGCGGCAGTTCCTGCGCACCCGTCACCGCTTGCGCAAGCCCAGCGCGGCGCTGGTCAAGGCGCTGATCATCAACGGCGCACGCCCGCTTGCCGGGCAATACTCGCCTTCCGAGGCCGGGGCCGTGCCGAACAACAACCAGGGCTTCGGCAGGGTCGACCTGCAGGCGGTGACCGGCCCCTACGCGGACCACGAGACGCTGCAGTTCTTTGACGAAGCCACCCGGCTCGACACCGGCGAGCGCGAGGACTACGAGGTGACCATCGCCGCCAGCGCGCGCAGGCTCAAGGTCACGCTGGTATGGACCGATCCGCCCGGCGAAGGGCTGCAGAGCGACCTCGACCTGGTGGTCGTGGCGGGCGGGCGCGAGTGGCACGGCAACATGGCCCTGGGCGCCACGGATTTCGACCGCGTCAACAATGTGGAGCAAGTGGAATGGAATCAGATCCCGGCCGGCAGCGTCACCGTATCGGTGGTGGCCCACGCCATTGCGCTGGCGAAGCAGAACTACGCGCTGGTGATCCGCGTGGGCGGCTAGCAGGGCCGCCCTGCCCCGCCCGTGCCGCTACAGCCCGGCAATCACGGCCCAGCACGCGAGCGCGCTGTTCATGCTGGTCCAGTAGCCGAAGCCCTCGTAGTAGTAGACCGCCCACATCGCCTGCAGGCTCTGCTTGGCCGGCTTGTTGCGCAGCTTGCCGTTGATCTGTGGGTCCGAGCAGTTGCGCACCACCAGCCAGTGTGGCGTGGACTTGCCGGCGGCGGCGCGTTCTTCCACCACCATGCCCAGCACCGCATCGCCCATCTCCACCGCGCTGCCGATCTGGTCGAGGTGGTTGAGCGACGTGCCGAACTCGAAGTAGTCGGTGGTGAGAATGGGATGGAAGGCCGGCAGCTCCCTGCCGTCGAGCTTGATGTCGGGATCGTTCTTGCGCACCGGCTTGGGCAGGTTGTCCAGCGGTGCGTAGTTGATCGTGGGCGGGAGGAACTCCGGCTCGGCGATCTGCTCCTTGAAGCCGGCCATCAGCTCCACGGCCTTGGCGAAGTGCGTGGTCTTGACCTGCCAGTCCGACTTGTAGACCTTGTCGTTGAACGGGCTGTCGCGGAACTCCTGCTTGAGGCGGAATTTCGCGCCGCGCGTAACGATCACGTCGCCGAGGTCGTGCTGCGCGAACACCGCGCCCGCGGTGCCCGTGGTGATCACCAGCTTCGCCTGCGTTTCGTCGATGATCTGGTGGAGCAGGTCCCTGATCGGCAGGGATGCCTTGTGCGGGCTGCCCGCCGGCGGCGTGGTGACGCCGTCCTGGTTGAGGTGGAGTTCCGACTTCATGCACAGCACGCGCTTGCTGCCGATCTTCACCGGGAAATAGCTGCCCAGGCGCATCACGCCGCGCGCGGGCGCGTGGGCACGGATGTTCGGCAGGTATTGGGCGAAGTTGCGCGCGTAACGATACCAATGATCGCGCGAGAAGCCCGGCGTCATCACATCACCGAGCGCCATGGTTTCATCCACCGTCCAGGTGATCACCACGACGTCGGCCTTGGGCAGCGGGTCGTTCAGATCGGGGATGGTGGCCAGTGGCACCGGTGTCGGGCGCAGCGCGGCCGGGAAGGCGATCTGCGGGTGTGCGGCCAGCCCCGGCGCGGCCGCGAGCGTGGTCGCCACGGTGGGATGGTTGTCGAAATCGGCGGCCGTCATGCCGGACGACAGCAGCTGGCGCGCCAGCTCCTTGCGGAAATCGAGTTCGTCGCTCATGGCTTCCCCTTTGCGCGCTCTGCGCGTTGCTGTGGCGTAGATAGCCTATGTCGCCGCAAAGCAGACATCAACCGTAGCGCACAACCGTAACGCACAACCGTAACGCGCCATTGAAGGCGGCCGGTTCATGTACTAGAGTCCTTTCCGGATGTGGGAGGTTAGCCAATGAAGTCAGTCGGCAAATCAGTACCGCGCATCGATGGCCACGCCAAGGTTACCGGGCATGCGAAATACGCCGCGGATACCGCGCCGGCCGATGCCGTGCATGCCGTCATCCGCGCCAGTGCCATTGCCAAGGGGCGTGTCCTGTCGATCGACGAAACCACCGCGCGCGCGGTGCCTGGCGTGCTGGAAGTCATCACCTCGTCGAACTGCCTCGCGCTCCATGCGGCCGACCCGTTCCCCGACTCCGCCGGGCAGCACCGCCTGCCGCTGCAGGATGACCGTGTCGACCACCTGGGCCAGGCCATTGCGGTAGTCGTCGCCACCAGCCGCGAGGCCGCCGAATACGCGGCGGACTGCCTGCAGGTGCGCTACACGCCGAAGGCGGCAGTGCTCGAGCCGGCCGCGCAGCCGGTGGCCCGGCCCGCGGCCTCGCCGCTGCACAACTTCCGCTGGGCTGCCGATGTGCCGGACAACGGCCCTGCCCCCGCCGCGGCCGACGTGACCATCGACCAGACCTATGTCACGCCCTTCGAGCACCACAACCCGATGGAGCGCCCCGCCGTGGTTGCCGCATGGAACGGAGCCGCGCTGACGCTGCACGATGGCTCGCAGTGGATACGCGGCGTGCAGGCCATGGTGGCGGCCTGTTTCGGCATGCCGGTGGCCAAGGTCCGCGTGCAATCGAAATTCGTCGGCGGCTCGTTCGGCTCGAAGCGGCTCACATGGCCGCATGTGCTGCTGGCCGCCGTTGCCGCGAAGATGGTAGGCAAGCCGGTGGTGCTGGCGCTCTCGCGCAACCAGATGTTCTCGATGGTCGGGCACCGCCCCCATACCGAGCAGCACCTGACCTTGCAGGCGGCCAGCGACGGCACGCTGAAGGCGCTCACGCATGCCGCCAAGACCACCACCTCGATGAACGACGACTTTGTCGAGCCGGCCACTTCGCGCACGCGCATGATCTACCGCTGCCCCACCGGCCAGGTCAGCCGCGCGCTGGTCCGGCTGGATCTGCCCACGCCCACCACCATGCGCGCCCCCGGCGAAGCGACCGGCTTCTTTGCGCTGGAGTCGGCCATGGACGAACTCGCGGTGGCGGTTGGCATCGACCCCGTGGCGCTGCGGGTGAAGAATTTCGCCAGCACCGACCCGGTCTCGGGCGCGGCATGGACCTCGAACAGCCTGCGCCAATGCTATGAGATGGCCGCGCAGCGCTTCGGCTGGTCGGCACGCACCAGCGCGCCGGGATCGATGCACGATGCGCAGGGGCAGCGCATCGGCTGGGGCATGGCGAGCGCCGCCTATCCGGTCAACCGTTCGGCCGCCTCCGCCAGCGTGGGCATCGATGGCACCGGCACGGTCACGGTCAAGAGCGGCACGCACGAGATGGGCGGCGGCATCTGCACCGCGCTGGCGCAGATCGCGGCCGACGGCGTGGGCGTGGCGCTGGCGCGCGTGCGCGTGGAGATCGGCGATACGGTGCTACCGAAGACCACCGTCTCGGGCGGATCGCGCACGCTGGCCAGCGTCGGGTCAGCCGTGCTGGCGGCCAGCCGTGACCTGCAGGGCAAGCTGCTGGCCGCCGCCTCTGCGCAAGCGGGCACCGTGTTGTCAGGCGCAGCCCCGGCCGACATGGACACAGCCGACGGCCGCGCGTTCCTGAAGGCCACGCCCCAGAGCGGCGTCGCGCTCGAAGCCATCATCGCGGCCAGTGGCGGGGCCACGCTGGAGGCCGCCGCGAATGCCGCGCCACCGGCTACGCCGCCGGGGCCGATGCTGTCCTTCGGTGCGCATTTCGTCGAGGTCGTGGTGGACCCCGGGCTGCCGGTGCCGCGCGTGAGCCGGGTCGTCAGCGCGTTCGGCGTCGGGCAGGTAGTCAATCCGATGCTGGTCAGGAGCCAGCTGGCCGGTGGCATCGTCGGCGGCATCGGCATGGCGCTGCTGGAAGACTCGCCGGCCGATTCGGTTGCGGGCGGCTTTGTCAATGCCAGCCTGTTGTCTTACCTGCTTCCCACCTGCGCCGACGTGCCGCAGATCGACGTGCTGCTGGTCAAGGAGGTGGACGACAAGGCAAATCCGCTGGGCAGCAAGGGCGTGGGCGAGCTGGGCATCGTCGGCCTGGCCGCGGGTATCGCCAACGCGGTCTACCATGCCACCGGCGTGCGCGTGCGCCGCCTGCCGATCCGCATCGACGACCTGCTGAACTGAAGCGCTGGAGAGGCACGCCATGGCTATCGCCACGATCCACCTGACTGTCAACGGCGCTCCGCACGAGCTCAGCGTCGATACCCGCGCCACCCTCGCCGACACGCTGCGCGATACCCTGGGGCTGTACGGCACCAAGGTAGGCTGCAACCGTGGCGAGTGCGGCAGTTGCACCGTGCATGTGGACGGACGGCGCGTGCTCGGCTGCCTGATGCTGGCGGTGATGGCGGACGGGCATGCCGTCAAGACCATCGAGGGCGTGGCGCCATCGGCGACGAAGCTGCACGCCCTGCAGCGCGCGTTCGTCAAGCAGGATGCCTTCCAGTGCGGCTACTGCACCGCCGGCCAGGTCATGTCGGCGCTGGCCTGTGTAACCGAAGGCCATGCCGGCACCGAAGACGAAGTGCGCACCTGGATGTGCGGCAACCTGTGCCGCTGCGGCGCCTATCCGAATATCGTGGCGGCGGTACTGGCCTACGCCCGCGACGGCGGGACCTGACGTGCGCGCGTTCGCGTGGGTACGCGCCACCAGCGTCGCGGACGCCCTGACGGCGATCGCGGCGGGCGACGCCATGTGCATCGCCGGCGGCGTGGAGTTGCTGAACCTGATGCGCGAAGGCGTCTGCGCACCCGGCACGCTGGTCGATCTGAGCGGCATTGCCGAGCTCGGCCAGATCGAGCTCACCGCCACCGATCTGGTGCTTGGCGCGCTGACGCGCATGAGCGACGTGGCAGCCCACGCCGACGTGGTGCGCGAGTGCCCGGCGATCGCCATGGCGCTGGAACAAAGCGGCTCGCCGCAGACCCGCAACGCCGGCACGCTGGGCGGCAACCTGCTGCAGCGTACGCGCTGCGTCTACTTCCGCAACGGTGCCGTCGATGCGGCCTGCAACAAGCGCACACCCGGCAGCGGCTGCGCCGCGCTCGCCGCGGGCGCCACCCGCGCGTTCGCGCTGTTCGGCCGCAGCAGCCAATGCATCGCCACTCACCCGTCCGACCTGGCGGTCGCCCTGGCCGCGCTGGACGCGCAGGTCGTGCTGCGCGGCGCGAGCGGCGAGCGCACGCTGGCGGCGGCGGATTTTCTCCGCCTGCCCGGCACCACGCCCCAGCGCGACAACAACATGAAGCCGGGAGAGCTGCTGATGAGAATCGTCGTTCCGCGCAGCGCGCTGGCCAGACGCAGCATCTACCTCAAGGTGCGCGACCGCGCAGCCTACCAGTCGGCGCTGGTCTGCGTGGCGGCCGCCGTGGCGCTCCAGAACCAGAAGATCACGCAGGCAAGGATAGCCCTGGGCGGGGTAGCCCACCGGCCATGGCGGCTCACCACGGTGGAGGCGGCCATCGCCGGCAAGCGGCTCGACGCCGCGGGCTTCCACGACGCCCTCTCGGCGGCCATGCTGACGCTTGCGCCACAGAGCGCCGATGCCACCAAGCGCCTGATCGCCATCCGGGCCGTGGAGCGCGCGCTCAGGAACGCGGCGGCGGTGCCCTGAGCGACGCGAGGCGCGCCGTCCAGCCGCATGCCGCACGGAGCGCGCCTTATTCTGGCTCGATACCGGCGACCTTGATGATCTTGCCCCAGCGCTCCAGCTCCGCGAGCTGGAACTTCGCGAGCTCCTCCGGCGAGGACACCTTGACCTCCATGCCGTTGTCCGCCACGTAGTGACGGATCGATTCGGTGGCCATGGCCTTGCGCATCAGCTCGTTGAGGCGGTTGATGACCGGCGCCGGCGTGCCTGCGGGCGCGTAGAGCGCATTCCAGTAGCCGAAGTCATAGCCGGCCACGCCCTGTTCGGCGATGGTGGGCACGTTGGGCAGCAGCTGCGAGCGGTGCGGGCTGCTGACGCCGAGCGCGCGCAGCTTGCCGGCCTTGACCTGCGGCAGGCTGGTGGTCAGGTCGACGATCATCACGTCGGTCTGTCCCGCCACGAGATCGATCACGGCGGGCGGATTGGCCTTGTACGGGACATAGGTCAGCTTCGTCCCCGTCATGTGCTCGAACTGCTCGGTGGCGACGCGCGCCGACGACGACCCCGAGCCGAACGTCATCTTGCCGGGCTCCTTCTTCGCCAGCGCGATGAACTCAGGCACGGTCCTGGCCTTCACGCCGGGGTTCACGACCATCAGCATGTAGCCCTGCACTACCTGGCCGATCGGCGCGAAATCCTTGATGGGGTTGTAGGGAAGATTCTTGACCAGGTGCGGGTTCGCGGCCTGCGTGGTGTTGGTGGTCATGAACAGCGTGTAGCCGTCCGGAGCCGAGCGCGCGACCAGCTGGGCCGCGATGCCCCCGAACGCGCCGGGACGGCTGTCGACCACCACCGCCTGCCCCGTCTCCTTGGTGATCTGGGCGCCCATGGCGCGGGCCAGGCCGTCCGTGGTGCTGCCGGGGCTGGAGCCGATCACGATGGTGATCGGTTTCGACGGATAAGATTGCGCGCCGGCCAGGCCGGCCGCAAGCATGGTGACGGCGGCCGCCGCCAGATGGGTGATTCGCATTACTGTCTCCTGATATCTGTTTTTTGATCTTGCCGATATTGCCGATATTGCCGATGTTGCCGGCGTTGCCGGTGTTTCCTGTTCTCTCGATTTTGCCTGTTATGGCTGCTTTACCTGTTTTGCCGACCGTGCCGGTTTTTGCCGGGGCGTCGGCCGGTCAGGTAGTCAGGCTGAACTCCGGCCGCTGGCCGGCGAGCGCCTGCGCGATGCTGGCCAGGACCATCTCTCCCATGGCCGTGCGCGTCTGGTGCGTGGCGCTGGCGCGATGCGCCTGGAGCGTGACGTTGTCCAGCCCCAGCAGCGCTTCGGGCACGTTCGGTTCGTCGACGAACACATCCAGGCCGGCACCGGCGATGCGCCCGGACGTCAGCGCCGCGACGAGGTCGTCTTCCTTGACCAGCCGGCCGCGTGCGATGTTGATCAGGTAGCCGCCCGTGCCCAGCGCGTCGAGCACCGCCGCGTCGACGATGCCCTCGGCCTTGTCCGCGGCGGCGGCGAGCACCAGCGCGTCACTCTTCGCGGCCAATTGCACGAGGTCCGGCACGAAGGTGTAGGGCACATCCGCCATCGCCTTGAGGTCGGTGTAGGCGATGGGGCAGCCGAACGCCGCCAGGCGGGTGGCGATGGCGCGGCCCACCCGGCCCATGCCGACGATGCCGACGCGCATGCCGCTGACGCGGCGCGCCAGCGGAATCGCGCTCGGCTGTGGATTGCGCACCCAGTCGCCGTTGCGGATGAACCGGTCGCCCGGGCATATGCCCCGGCAGGTGGCGATCAGCAGCCCGACGGCGAGATCGGCGACGTCCTCGGTCAGCGCGCCGAAGGTGCCTGTCACCGGGAGGCCGCGCGCGCGGGCATATGCCAGGTCCACCGCATCGGTGCCGACGCCGTTGACCGCCACCACCTCGAGCGCAGGCAACTGCTCCATCATCGCCCTGCCGATGCCGGTGTGGCCGCCGGTGATGACCGCGCGGATCGAGGCGCCGTGTTCGCGCAGGTAGGCGTCCTTGTCGCCCTGCTCGAACAGCCGGTGCACGGTGTAGAGCGTGCCCAGCTTGTCATTGATCTCGGGAATCAGGATCGGATTCAACTGCAGGATGTTGGCCTTCATGCGGTGTCTCGTCGTTATCGTCATCAGTTGTCTTATGACATGAAGGCTAGTGCAGTGGATGAAGACAGTCAAGATCTATTGAATCGCTACCAACTATCGGCGTTTAAAGTGGCTATACAGGCCTTTAATTTTGAAATTCACGGGGGAATCAAACTGAAATATTACGCACCATCCACCTGAGAGCTGAAATCGGTTCCACCGGAGGCTCGACCCAAATCTGGCTCGTTATTATGTGATGTCATATAACATGAGGCGGAATTACCTCCTTTCGTGACGCCAACCCCGCCCTCCCCATGGAGAAGCGCGTTCAAACCCCCGGAACCGCCCGCCGCGGCACAGCCGGGCGGGCTCGCTGGCACAGGCTCAGATGACCGGATTGCGGCCGCCGTTGACCGACAGGATCGCGCCGACGATGTAGCTGGCGCGGTCGCTGGCCAGGAACAACGCGGCATCGGCGACTTCCTCCGGACGGCCATAGCGGCCCAGCGGCACCTCCGCAGATCCGCGGGCAAACGCTTCGTCCCGGCTGATATCCAGCCGCTTGGCTTCCAGCGCCAGCGATTGCTCGACTCGCCCGGTCAGGGTGTAGCCCGGGTTGATCGCGTTGATCCGGATGCCCAGCGCGGCGTAGTGCGCCGCATGGCCGACCGTGGACAACATCAAGGCAGCGTTCGCCGCGCCGCCGGAGATATGGGTGGACGTCGGCATCTTGCCGCCGGAACCGATGATGTTGACGATCACGCCGCTGCCGCGCGGCCGCATATGGGCCAGCACCGCCTCCTGCGCGTTGGCGACCGGGAAGTATTTGTCTTCCATGCCGGCCCGCAAGGCGTTGCCGTCGAGCGCCTCCGGCTCGTAGCGCTTCGCCGCGCCGGCGCTGTTGATCAGCACGTCGACCGGGCCATGCGCGCCTTCGATCTCCGAGACCACGCGCGTGGCGTCCTCGTACGCCGACAGGTTGGCGGCGTAGCCATGGGCCTGGATGCCCTCCTGCGCGAGCCCGGCCAGCGCGCGCTCGACATTGGCCGCATCCCTGGAGACGATGACGACGCGCGCCCCTTCACCGGCGAATGCCCGCGCGCACGCCAGTCCGATCCCTTTGCTGCCGCCCGTCACGACGACGAGCTTGTCCTTCAGGTTGAGTTCCATCGTTGCATTCCATTGTTGCCGTTGAGACCGCCCACATCCTACCCGGGCTTGCTATCCGGCGTGCGGCCGCGGCCTGCCCGGCAAGCAGCCTCGCATCGCCAGGCTAGCTGGCCGCGATCATGCCCTGCAGCGCCCTGAGGACCTCGGGCGAGCGGAACGCGCTGTTGTGGGTGTCGTCCGGCAGGAGCCGGAACGAAGCGTTGATCCCGCGCTGCGCGAGCGCATCGATGTAGCTGCGGGCGAGGTCCGGCGCTGTGTTGTCGTCCCTGGCGCCGGTCAGCGCGACGACCTTCGCGCCGGCGTCAACCTTGCCCGCCCAGGCCATCGGGTTCTCGCTGCGGCTCCATGCGCGGCGTCCGCTGCGCCAGGCCACGGTGTCGCAGGGGCATGAAACCAGCACCGCGCCGTCCATCAGCCTGGGCTTCAGCCCGAGCAGGATCGCGGCAGTCGCAGCGCCGCCCGAGTGGCCGACCACCAGCACGAGCCGGGGCCTGAACCGCTCGCGCAGACGCTCGATCGCCGTGCCGACCTCGGTGACGTTCTCCCGCGTGTAATGATCGGCGCGCCCGCTATGGCTGAACGCGACGGTCGACTCATTCCCGCTGCCGTCCGGATAGCCCGGACGCACCAGGGCGATGGACGCCACGTTGCCACCGAGTTCCTTCGTTGCCGCCTCGGCGGCAGCGAACTGGTAGTTGGCCGGCCCGCCCGTGGAAAGGTCCCCGTGCAGCCAGATCACCATCACTTCCGGCGCATCGGAGCCGAACCGGCGCATCACCAGGCACTGGGACGCGCCGCTGACGTGCAGCTCGGTGATGTCGGGGGTGCAGGTGGCGGCCTGTGCCGGCTGGCCGGAAAGGAACAGGAGAAGCGCGGCAAGGAGGGCAGTGGCTAGCTTCGGCATGGGAAATTCCGTTTCATCAGCGTCCGGTCCGGCAGCATCCCGAGGCTGCGGACAACGAGCGCAAGCATTGCCCGAAACCACGTGCTTGTCCATCCGGCAGGGTACGCCGCCCTGCCCTGGCGCAACGCCGGCCTTTCGCAGGTCATTCTCCGGTCTGTCCCCTGGCGACACACCGCAGGCAAACGGATTCCCTCAGTGCGTCGGGAACACCTCCAGCTGCTTGACGATCAGCGAAGCGCCGTCGCGCGCGGCCCAGAGCATCAGCACATCGTAGGGTGCATGCTCGAGGACGGCGATCGCCACCAGCGGAGAATCGCGGCCCGCGGCGTGGGCGACGAATATCGCCTGCTCGCCGCTGCGTGGCCTGACAAGCAGGCTGCGCCAGTCTGCCGGTGATGCAGTGACGTACACCGGACTTCCGCCGCCATCGGCCTGGCGCTTCAAGCCGGGATCGTTCGCCAGCCCGCGATCGCGCAGGCGCAGCCGCGCGAGCGCGCGGATCGGGGGGCTTTCGGCGCTCATCTTGGCGCCGGCACCAAAGAACGGCGAGAGCACCGGCCCCAGCTCCGCCACCGAGGTGGTCAGCCAGGCTTGCATGAAGCGCTCGACCCATTGCGCTTCGTCCTTGTCCACCTCCGCGCGGGCCTGGCGCGCGGCTTGCTCGGCCAGCGCATTGACCGAGGCGTCGAGCTGCGTGACCGCGCGCGGTTCGGCCAGCGGGACGCGGGCGCCGCGGTAAAAGGCGGGACCTTCCTGCGGCTCGCCACCATCGTTCAAGGACAGGCCGCGCACGATGGCATCCGGATCCGGCACGCCCTCGCCCTTCAGCCACCCGGCCTTGTCGGCCTTGGTCGCGGCATGGCAGAACACGTCGACCCGCGGTTCCAGCCGGTCCCAGGTGGCTTTGCCCTTCGGCAGGCGCTGTGCGCGGCGGTATGCCAGCAGACGCTCGAAGGTAGCGCGGGCAGCGCTACGGCACTGGTCCGGGTACTTGTATGTGAGGTCGGCGTCGTGGGAGAGCGCGCCGCCCTTGGCAGCCGGATGCGCCCACATCAGCAGCCTGTCGCACGGCCCTGTCGAGGGCTCGCCGCCGTGCGAGAAGCTGTCCTGCCAGCCGTGCAGCGCCTGTCCCAGGCGCGTGAGCCGGTCGCCGGCCTCGCTGCCATGCTCGCCGGTGACGGCTTCGACCGCGATCGCGGCGAATGGCTGCCTGGCATCGACCACCCGGTTTGCCGGCTCGGCCGGCGGCGGGTGCTGGGAGCGGAAGTGCAGTTCGCGGGTCAGCGCGCTGGCCGTCTGGTCGTGACGCACGCACAGCGAGTAGAGCATCGCATGGACCGCATCGAGCATGCCCGTATCGCTTCGCTCGTCTCCGGCTGCGATCAGGCGGCTGTCGCCGCCGTCAAAGCCTGCCTGCCCCGCCAGCCAGTAGGTCAGGCCGTAGTGGAAGTCCATCTCGTAGGCCTGCGCGCCGCCCGCGAAGCCCAGCCACACAAGCATCGCTGGTACGACGCGACGTAGAACGGACGAGGAAGCTGGCATGGCGCGTCTCTCCTGGATGACATCGCGAGCGGGAACTCACGACCGGACGGGGGATGCCCGGTGCCGGCCTCCAGCGGGAAGTCTGTTGGCTGGCATGGTCAGGTTCCGTGCGCCACCGAACGGAGCCGCGGAGCCAGGCAGCACGGCAGGCAAACCCGGCCCGGCCCCCTTCCCGGCCGTCATCGCACGGCCGCATGCACCGCGGCTGAACCCCACTTCAGCGGGGGGGAAGTGGCGCTACCGATGATCCGATAAGGTAGGCGGGGCGCGGCAGCTCGCTGGTATCCCGTGTGGTGGATACCATGGGCACCATCAGCGAATCGTCGGGCAAGATCGTGGAGATCATCGGCGTGATCGAAGGCATCGCCTTCCAGACCAACATCCTGGCGTTGAACGCCGCGGTCGAGGCAGCCCGCGCCGGCGAGCAAGGCCGGGGCTTCGCGGTGGTGGCCGAAGAGGTACGCAGCCTGGCCCAGCGCTCGGGCTCCGCCGCCAAGGAAATCAAGGTGCTGATCGACGACTCGGCCTCGAAGGTGGCGATCGGCAACGACCTGTTGGCGCAGACGGGCCGCACCATGGACGATGTGGTCGACAGCGTCAGGCGCGTGACCGACATCATGGCCGAAGTCACCGCCGCCACGCACGAGCAGGCGGCCGGCATCGAACAGATCAACGAGGCCGTGAGCCAGATGGACCACGTGACGCAGCAAAACGCTGCCCTGGTCGAGCAAGCGGCCGCGGCGGCCGGCTCGCTGCAGGACCAGGCCCGCGGCCTGATACAGGCGGCCGGGCGCTTCCAGGTCGCCTAGTTGCCTGCCCCAGGGCCGGCCGGCATCGGTGGTTCAGCCGGCTGGACGCCTGCGCGTGGCGGCCAGCCCGCTTCCGATGCGGGTCAGAACGCCAGCCTGGCGCTCACGCTGACACTGCGCGGATCCGCCGGCTGGATGTAGTCGGCGTACTGGAAGCCCCAGTAGCGCTTGTTGGTCAGGTTGTTGACGGCCGCGCGCAAGGTCAGCTCCTTGCCGGCCACGCGGGTGACGTAGCTGGCACCGAGGTTGAACACGGTATAGCCGGCCAGCGTGATGTCGCCGGCCGGGCGCAGCTTGGTGGTGCCGGTGTACTTGCCGTCGATGCCCACGCGCAGGCCCGGCACGAACGGCACGTAGTACGCCAGCCGCGCCGCCAGCACGAAGTTCGGCGCCCCGGCCACGCGGTTGCCGTTGAAATCGGCGCCGCGCGCGTACCAGCTATCCAGGTACATGGCGCTGCCGCCCAGTTCGAACTGCCCCACGCGCGCGGCGCTGGCCAGCTCCGCGCCCTGGTAGATCGACAAGCCGTCCTGCACGAACACGTTGTCGCTGTTGGCGTACTGCGCGCCGCGTTCGATGCGGAACAGCGCGGCGGTGCCGGTCCAGCTGCCCTGGTCGGTCTTGGCGCCCAGTTCGTACTGCTTGCTGCGGATCGGCTTGAGCTGCGCGCCGGCGTTGGCGTAGATGGTGTCCACGGTGGTGCCGCCTTCGAGCGACTCCACGTAGCTGGCGTACAGCGTGGTGCTCCGCAGCGGCTTGTACATCAGGGCGACGGTCGGCGTGACAACACCGTTCTTGCTGTAGCTCGAGGTGGTGGCCCCGCCGCGCGCATAGCCGTTCTGCTCGTAGTTGGTGTAGCGCACGCCGCCGAGCACGGACCATTTCTCGGTCAGCTCGATGGTGTCGCTCACGAACAGCGCCATTTGCGAGATATCGCTGGCGCGGTACTGGCTGAAGCCACCCTGCGAGTAGTAGGTACGCGTGTTGGGCAGCGCCAGGTTGCCGGAGCCGAGCGAGAAGTACACGTCAGAGCCGGTGCTGTAGCGGTCGATCTGCTCCTGCCACGCCGTGCCTGCCACCAGCTGGTGGCGCAACGGACCGGTGGCGAACTTGCCCTCGACCATGGTCGTCCACTGGCTGAACTGATGCCCCTGCGTGCCGTCGTAGCGGAAGTCCTCGTAGTCGCCGTTCACGTTGGCGAGCACGAAGGAGGTCTCGTTGCGGCTGCGCGAGACCTTGCTGAAGCTGTAGCTGGTGCTGACGGTCCAGTCCGGGTTGATGTTGTAGCGCAAGCCGGTGCTGTACAGCTGCAGGTTGGTGAACAGGTGCTGGTCCGGGCCGGCGAACAGGCCGCCGCGGCCGCTCACCACGCCCGGCAGCGAAGTGCCGGTGTACGAATACGTGGCGAAGGTCGGCGTCTGGCCGAAGGTGCGGCGGTCCTGGTAGATGCCGTCGAAGGTCCAGGTCAGGTCCCGCGTCAGGCGGGCATCCAGCCCCAGCGAGACGGAATCGCGCTTGAGGCCGACCGCGTTGGATGGCTTGCCCTCCTCGTGCGTGACATTCAGGCGGTAGCCGAACATCTGGTCCGGCCCCGCACGCCCGCCGAGGTCCAGGTGCTCGGTCCAGACGTGGGCGCTGCGGTAGCCCAGCTCCAGGCTGCCGGTGAAGGTGTCGGTCGGGCGCTTGGTCACGTAGTTGACCGTGCCGCCCGGATTGGCGAAGCCGTACATGAAGCCGGACAAACCCTTGAGCAGTTCGACCTGCTCCAGTTGCTCGTATGGCAGCGTGATGCCGTATCCCACATACGGCATGCCGTTGATCTTGTAGCCGTTCTGCCAGTCGAGCTGCAGCCCGCGCACGGTCAGGTAGCTGGCCCAGCTATTGTTGGCGTTGCTGTTGTCGGAGACCGACGCATCCACGGCGAACACGTCGCCAAGCTTGGTGACCTGGCGGTCGGCCAGGTCTTCGCCGCTGACGATGGTGGTGGAGTACGGCGTATCGATCTGCGCGCGGTTACCCAGCGCGCCGCTGCCAACCTTCTTCTCGAGCTGCTGGCCGGCGTCCGCCATGGCGCCCGCGCTGACGGTCACGGCGGGTAGTGCCTGCTCGGTGGCTGGCGCGGCCTGCTGCGCCAGCGCCGCGCCACAGAGCGGGAATCCGAACAGGACCGCCATCCTGGCCAGTGAGGCAAGTTGGCGGGCTTGAGGCGCAGCAGGGTTCCGGCGCGCAGCGGGGCCGAGGTGAACGGTCATTGGGTCCTGGAAAGCGAAGTGAACAAGCGAAGTGAACAATTGGATACAACGCAAACGCAAATGCGATTGATTTGCATTTCGTTTTAGAGGTCTCGGATAATGCCCAAAATTGCTGGCTATCGCAACAGGCGCGGTGAATACGAAGCAGACAGGTGCAGGCAAGCCACCATCAGAGTGGCGTAACAGGCATAAAATGGTCGTCCCGGCGAGCCCGCCACCGGTATTCGCTGACTTTCCACAAATTCCGCTTGTATTTATCTGACCTGTCAGCTACTGTTGCATCAACCAAGACGAGGAGCACATCGTGGACCACTACTCGAAGGAAAACTTCCCGCTGACCTACAGCGTCGGGTTCTTCCTCAATCGTGCCCGCAACAGCCTGATGGAAGAACTGGATGCAGCGCTGAAGGAACTGGGCATCAGCAGCCAGCACATGGGCATCCTGCTGTCGATGCTCCGCGGCAGTGCGTCCACCCCGTTCGAACTGTGCAAGCGGCTCGGCGTGGACACCGGCCTGATGACGCGCATGCTGGACAAGCTGGAGAACGAGGGCCTGCTGAAACGCAGCCGCAGCGTGAGCGACCGTCGCGTGGTCAACCTGGTGCTGACCGACAAGGGTCGCGCGATCACCGAGCAGGTTTCCGAAATCGCGCCGCAAGTGCTCAATGCACGGCTCACCGCCTTTTCCCCGGATGAATTCGCCGAATTCAGCCGGCTGCTTGTGAAATTCGCGAGCGCCTGAACCTTTTTTTTTCGCTTAATTAACTGATAGGTCAGAAAATGAACAATCAGAAGATGCAGCCGGCTCGCAGCGTCAGCCGCTTCGTTCGCCCCGCCGGCCTTGCCCTCTCCGCGCTGATGGTGGCCGTTCTTGCCGGGTGCGCCAACTACGCGGGCATTCATAGCGACAAGCAGATCGCCGATACCAAGGCCTACGCCAGCACCCAGAGCATCCCTGCCGAGCAAGGCCGCTGGCCGTCGGCCGACTGGGCCGACCAGTTCGGCGACGCGCAGCTCAAGGCCCTGGTGGCCGAAGCGCTGGAAGGCAGCCCGTCGCTCGAGAAGGCCAGGGCCCGCCTGGCCGCCGCCGTGGCGGCCAGCGAAGGCGCCAACGCCAATACGCTGCCGCAGGTGGGCGCCGGATATTCGTGGACCCGCCAGCGCTTCTCGGAAAACGCCATGACGCCGCCCCCCTTCGCCGGCTCCTGGCAATCGGAAAACAAGGCCATGCTGGGCGCCACGTTCGAGCTGGACCTGTGGGGCAAGAACCGCGAAGCGCTGAAGTCGTCGGTCTCCGCCGTACATGCCACCGAGGCCGAATCCGAGCAGGTCAAGCTGACGCTCAGCTCGGCTATCGCGCGCGCCTACAACGAGCTGGCCCGCCTCTATGCGCTGGCCGATATTGCCCGCGACGAAGTCACCCAGCGCGCCGCCGTGCTGCGCGTGACCAGCGGCCGCGTGACGATGGGCCTGGAAACCGAAGTGGAGAAGCGCACCGCCGAAGCCAACCTGGCCACCAGCGAAGTCGCCGTCTCCGCGCTCGAAGGCAATATCCAGCGCACCCGCTACCAGCTCGGCGCGCTGCTCGGCAAGGGCCCGGACCGCGGCCTGGCCATCGCCCGCCCCAGCCTGGGCACCGGCGAGGAAGTGCGCCTGCCCGACAACCTGCCCGCCGACCTGGTCTCGCGCCGCCCGGACATCGTGGCCGCGCGCTGGCGCGTGGACGCCACCACGCATGACGTGAAGGTGGCCAAGGCCGAGTTCTACCCCGACATCAACCTGTCGGCCGCCATCGGCCTGGACGCCTTCGGCTTCGGCCACTTCCTGCGCGCCGCCAGCCGCACCGCTTCGGCCGGCCCGGCCATCCACCTGCCGATCTTCGACGGCGGCGCGCTGCGCGCCCAGCTCAAGGGCCGCTATGCGGAGTTCGACTTCGCTGTCGCCAACTACAACGAGACGCTGATCAACGCGCTGTCCGACGTGGCCACGCAGCTGTCGGACATCCGCGCCATCGACGTACAGATCGCGGGCGCCGTGCGCAGCGACGAAGCCGCCCGCCGCGCGCTGACCCTGGCCATGGCCCAGTACAAGGCCGGCCTGACCACGCAACTGACCGTACTGAACGCCCAGACCAACGCGCTGGCCAGTGCCCAGGCAGTCGCCAACCTGCGCATGACCCGCCGCGACCGCCAGATCGCGCTGGCCGCGGCGCTCGGCGGCGGCTACACCGACACCTCGGATTCCATCAAGCAGGCGGCCCTGATCCGCTGAGCCAGCCATCGCAATAACGCTAACCGCCAATCGCCAGTTTCCCGCATACAGGTACTGCCATGACTACCCAGAACCAAACCGAACAAGCTGCTCAACCGAACAACCCGCAAGCCGTTGCGCAGGCCGCCAGCCCGGCACCAGGCAAGCGCAAGCGCGCCCTCGCCCTGCTGGGCCTGGTCACCGCGCTGGCCGCCGCCGGCTGGGGCACGTACTACTACACCGAAGCCCGTTTCCATGAAGACACCGACGACGCCTACGTCAACGGCAACCTGGTGCAGATCACGCCGCAGGTGACCGGCACGGTGATCGCGGTCAACGCCGACGACACGCAGATCGTCAAGGCGGGCGAGCCGCTGGTGAACCTCGACGCGGCCGATGCCAGGGTGGCGCTGGCCAATGCCGAAGCCATGCTCGGGCAGACCGTGCGCCAGGTCAGCGCGCTCTATGTCAACAACAGCGTGCTCGAAGCCACCATCGCCCAGCGCCAGGCCGACCTGGCGCGCGCCCGCGACGACCTGCGCCGCCGCACCGAAGTCAGCGAGACCGGCGCCGTCGCCGCCGAAGACGTGGCGCACGCCCGCGATGCCGTCAAGACCGCCGAGGCCGCGCTCGAGACTGCGCGCCAGCAACTGGCATCGAACCACGCGCTGACCGACCAGGCCACCGTGCCCGACCACCCCAGCGTGCAGGCCGCCGCCGCCAAGGTGCGCGACGCCTACCTCGCCAATGCCCGCAACAGCCTGCCGGCGCCCGTGACCGGCTACGTGGCGCGCCGCTCGGTGCAGGTCGGCCAGCGCGTGGCCCCGGGCAACCCGCTGATGGCCATCGTGCCGCTGGACGGCGTGTGGATCGACGCCAACTTCAAGGAAGTGCAGCTCAAGAACATCCGCATCGGGCAGCCGGTGGAGCTGCATGCCGATCTCTACGGCAGCAGCGTGACCTATCACGGCCGCGTGGTGGGCTTCTCCGCCGGCACCGGCAGCGCGTTCTCCGCCCTGCCCGCGCAGAACGCCACCGGCAACTGGATCAAGGTCGTGCAGCGCCTGCCGGTACGCGTCCAGCTCGATGCGGCTGAGCTGCGCGCGCACCCCCTGCAGATCGGCCTGTCGATGCAGGTGGACGTGAACACGCGCAACGCCGGCGGCTCGCACCTGGCGCCGGTGGCCGACGCCGCCAACGCCTACCGCACCACCTACAAGACCAATGTGTTCGAGCGCTACGGCGCGGAAGCCGACGACGAGATCGCACGCATCGTCGCGCACAACAGCAATAGCCAGGGCCAGGGCGCGCAGGTCGCCCGGGCCGCGCAAGCGCCCAAGCCGCAGGCCAGCGCACCGGTGCAGGCAGCGCGCGCGGGAAAGCAAGGCGCGGGCGCCTGAAGCGTTCTTTTTCGTCCAAATATCTGACTTATCAGGCGATGCCGGCAGGGCGCGGGACAGCGACCCTTCCCGCGGCCCTCCCCGGCCGGCATCCCAAGCGACCTGAATACGCGACCAAACAAGCGAAACCTCGCCGGAGCGCACCATGCAAGCCCAATCCCGACCACTCGCCCCGCCACCGCCGCTCACCGGCGGCAAGCTCGCGCTGGCAACCTTCGCCGTGGCGCTGGCCACCTTCATGAACGTGCTCGATTCGTCGATCGCCAACGTGGCCATCCCGACCATCTCCGGCAACCTGGGCGTCTCGATCGACGAGGGCACCTGGGTCATCACGCTGTTCGCCGCCGCCAACGCGGTGTCGATTCCGCTGACCGGCTGGCTGACGCAGCGCATCGGCCAGATCCGCCTGTTCGTCGGCGCCATCCTGTTGTTCGTGCTGTCGTCGTGGCTGTGCGGCATCGCCCCCAACCTGCCTGTGCTGCTGGCCGCGCGTATTCTCCAGGGCGCCGTGGCCGGTCCGCTGATCCCGCTCTCGCAGGCCATCCTGCTCGGCTCGTATCCGAAGGAAAAGAGCGCGACCGCGCTCGCGCTGTGGGCCATGACCGCCACCGTGGGCCCGATCGCCGGCCCCGCGCTGGGCGGCTGGATGACGGACAGCTACTCGTGGTCGTGGATCTTCTACATCAACATCCCGGTCGGCCTGTTCGCAGCCGCCGTGACATGGGCCATCTACCGCGAGCGCGAGACCCCCCCGCGCAAGCTGCCCATCGACGTGGTCGGCCTGGGCTCGCTGATCGTGTGGGTGGCCGCGCTGCAGATCATGCTCGACAAGGGCAAGGACCTGGACTGGTTCAGCTCGCCGGTGATCGTCATCCTGGCCGTGGTGGCGGCGCTTGGCTTCGCCTTCTTCGTGATCTGGGAGCTGACCGAGAAGAACCCCATCATCGACCTGCGCCTGTTCAAGGGCCGCAACTTCCTCGGCGGCACGGTCGCCATCTCGGTGGCCTACGCCCTGTTCTTCGCCAACCTGGTGCTGCTGCCGCAATGGATGCAGCAATACCTGAACTATCCGGCCGTGAACGCCGGCATGGTGACCGCGCCGCTCGGTATCTTCGCCGTGCTGCTCACGCCCGTGCTCGGCAAGCTCTTGCCCAAGATCGACCTGCGCGTGCTGGGCACCATGGCATTCCTTGGCTTTGCCGGGGTGTTCTTCATGCGTTCGCAATACACCACTGGCGTGGATACCTGGACGCTGGTCCTGCCGACCTTGCTGCAAGGCATACCGACCGGGCTGTTCTTCGTGCCACTGACCGCGATCATCCTCTCGGGGCTGGCCCCGGAGAAGATTCCCGCCGCGGCAGGCCTGTCCAACTTCGCCCGCGTGTTTGCCGGCGCGGCAGGCACGTCGATTGCCAGCACCGCATGGAACAGCCGCAGCATCCTGCACCACAGCCAGCTTGCCGAGCAGGCCAGCCCGACCAACCCGCTCTACAACGCCGCGCTCGAATCGATCCAGGCCACGCTGCATTTCAGCCCGGCGCAGGCGGTGGCCTACTTCGAGCGCAGCCTCAACACGCAAGCGATCATGCTCGGCCTGAACGACATCTTCTGGATCTCGGGCGTGATCTTCGTGCTGATCGTGCCGCTGATCTGGCTGACCAAGCCGGTGAAGGGCGCGGTGTCGGAAGCGGCGGCTGCCGCGCACTGAAGCACCCGAGCGCGCCACGGCGCGGTCGCGCCGTGGCCAGCAAGCTTGCGCCTCCCGCCGGGAGGCGTTCCCGCTTTCCCGCTTTCCCTGCGCAACCCCTCGTCAGAACGTCAGAACAAATCCCGTTGCCCCGTCACCAGCCTGGAGAAATCCTCTTCCAGGAACGGCAGGATGGCATCCGCCACCGGCTGCAGCTGGCGCTCCAGGTAGTGCGCGTAGTCGAGCGCGCCGCGCCGCGTTTCCAGCGGCTCGGGCCCCGTGGTGGTCATCACGTAGCTGATCCAGCCGCCGTTCTGGTATTGCAGCGGGCGCCCCTCGCGCTGATTGAATTCGTCGGCGATGCGCGCGGCGCGCACGTGCGGCGGCACGTTGCGCTGGTACTCCTCCAGCGGGCGCCGCAGGCGCTTGCGGTAGACCAGCAGATCGTCGAACTCGCCGCCGAGCGTGCGCGCCACGTAGTCCCGCACGTACTCGCGAAAGGGTTGCTTCTTGAACACGCGCTGGTATAGCTCCTGCTGGAACTGCTGGGCCAGCGGCGTCCAGTCGGTGCGCACGGTTTCCAGGCCCTTGAAGACCATTTCGTCTTTGCCATCCGCGCCGGCGACGAGCCCCGCATAGCGCTTCTTGCTGCCTTGCTCCGCGCCGCGCACGGTGGGCATCAGGAAACGCAGGTAGTGGGTATCGAACTCCAGCTCCAGCGCGCTTTCCAGTCCATAGGACTGCCGCAGGTGATCGCGCCACCATTGGTTCACGTATTCCACCAGCGCGAGCCCGAGCCGGCGGGCATCCTGCTCCGAGTGCGGGTGCTTCAGCCAGACGAAGGTGGAGTCGGTATCGCCGTAGATGACCTCATAGCCCCTGGCCTCGATCAGCTCGCGCGTGCGGTGCATGATCTCGTGGCCGCGCATGGTGATCGACGAGGCCAGGCGCGGGTCGAAGAAGCGGCAGACGCTCGAGCCCAGCACGCCGTAGAAGGCATTCATGATGATCTTGAGCGCCTGCGACAGCGGCTGGTTGCGCTGGCGCTTGGCCGCTTCGCGCTCCTGCCAGATCTGGCTGACGATGGCCGGCAGGCTGTGCTTGCTGCGCGAGAAGCGCCCGCCGCGGAAGCCCGGCACCGAATCGGCATCATCGGGATGCAGCATGCCTTCCACCAGCCCTACGGGATCGATCAGGAAGGTGCGGATGATGGACGGATACAGGCTCTTGTAGTCCAGCACCACCACCGAGTCATAGAGCCCCGGCCGCGAGTCCATGACAAAACCACCGGGGCTGGCCGCCTCCGGCACGTCCCCCAGGTTCGGCGCGACATAGCCCTGCCGGTGCATCAGCGGCATGTACAGGTGGCAGAATGCCGCCACCGAGCCGCCGCTGCGGTCCGCGGCCAGCCCCGTGACCGCGGCGCGCTCCAGCAGGAAATGCAGCAACTCGGTCTTGGCGAAGATGCGCGTGACCAGTTCGCAGTCCTTCAGGTTGTAGCGCGCCAGTGCGGGCTTGTCCTCGGCAAAGCGGCGGTCGATCTCGGCCATGCGCTGGTATGGGTTGTCGATGGACTTGCCCTCGCCGAGCAGCGTCTGCGCCACGTTCTCGAGGCTGAACGAGGGGAAGTTCCAGGTAGCCGAGCGCAGCGATTCGATGCCGTCGATGATCAGCCGGCCGGCGGCGGAGGCAAAGAAATGCTCCTGCTTGAAGCCGTGCTCGCGCCATTCCAGCAGGCCGCCGCCGCGGCCGAAGCGCAGCGGTATGCGGTAGCGCTCCGCATGCTTTTGCAGCACGCGCAGGTCGAACTGCACCACGTTCCAGCCGATGATGGCATCGGGATCGTGCCGTTCCAGCCACTGGTTGAGCTTCTCCAGCATGTCGGCATGGCTGGCGCAGTAGTCGAGGTCGAAGTCGATGCCGCTTGCATCGCCGTTGGGCGGCCCGAGCATGTAGACCTGGCGCTGGCCGCAGCCTTCGAGCGCAATCGAATACAGCTCGCCGTGGGCGGTGGTCTCGATATCGAGCGAAACCAGCTTCAGGCGCGGGCGGTAAGCCGGCGCGGGCTTCATCTGGGCGTTGAGCAGCGGCCCGCGCGGATCGGCCGCGTTGGCTTCGCCGCCGAACCACACCGGCGCATTGATGAAGCGCTCCATCAGGTAGCGGTCGGGGGGGCGGATATCGGCTTCGTAGACATCGATGCCGTATTCGCGCAGCTGCTTTTCCAGCTTGCCGAGCTGGCGGTATTGCGGGCAATACAGGCCCAGCACCGGGCGCTGGTGGAAGTCGGTCAGCGGCAGGGGTTTCAGTTCGGCGCCGCGCTCGCCGCGCAGGACCAGTGCTGCGCGCTCGCCGTGCTCGGCCGGGATGAAGGCCACGGACTGCTGCGGGGCGAGACGGATATGGCGCGGCCCGTCGTCCGTCGCGAGCCAGAACTCGACCTCGGTGCCCGCCGCGGTGTCGCGCCAGTGCCGGGTCAGAAGAAAACCCTGATGTAGTTGATCCACCCTGCTGCTGCCTTGGAAAGCCCTGCCTTTGCGGCCACCGGCTATTCTACCGGCCCGCCGGCCTAGAGCATGGCCGAATGCAGGTGATGGGGATCGTCCAGCGTCTCGGCGACGATCTGCAGCGACTCTTCCACTTCGTCGCGGTCGCTCGGCCCGCCGAGGCAGATGCGCACGGCTTCCGGCGGATTGCCGTCGGTCGAGAACGCGGCGCTGGACACCGCGCCAATGCTCCGGGAGCGCAAGTGCAGTGCCAGCTCCGACGGGCTCCATACGCTTTCGCCGGGAATCGGCAGCCACAGGTGAAAGCCGCTCGGATCGGCGTCGAAGGGGCGGCCCGCCAGCACCCGCTGCGCGATCGCCTGGCGCGCCACGCTCTCGGCGCGGATCGCCTTGAGCATGTCGTCCACCGTGCCGTCCTTGATCCAGGCCGTGGCCAGCAGGGTATTGAACGGACTGGCCATCACCGTGGTGGCGCGCAAGGTGCCGGCCAGCCGCTGGGTCTGGCGGGCGCTGGGGCCGTGGATGAAGGCGATGCGCAGGCCCGCGCCGAAGCATTTCGACAGCCCGGTCACGTAGTAGGTGAGCTCCGGTGCCAGGGTGGCGAATGCATCGGGCACGCTCTGCGGCAGCATGCCGTAGGCATCGTCCTCGATGATCGGCACGCTGTAGCGCAGCGCGATATCGGCCAGGATCTCGCGCCGGCCCTGCGGGATCGTCCTCGTGCTCGGATTCTGCAAGGTGGGATTGCAGTAGAACGCGGCGGGTTTCTGCGCCTTGCACAGCGCCTCGAAGGCCGGCGCGAGCGGCCCCTCTTCGTCGCCGGGCAAGGCCAGCAGCTGCACCCCGAGTTGCGCGGCGATGGCCTTGATGCCGGGATAGGCCAGCGTGTCCAGGCAGATGGCCTGGCCGGGGCGCGACAACTGCGACAGCAACGCCACCAGCGCGCTATGGATGCCGGGGGCGATCAGCACGGTCTCCGCGCTGCATGCCGGCACCAGCCGGCGCAGCCAGCCGGTCGCCACCGCACGGTCGGCCGGCGTGCCGCCGAAGTCCTGGTAGCGCAGCAGCGCATAGGGATCGGTGGCCCCCATCAGGCGCGTCATCGATTCGCGCAGCCGCGCGGCCAGCGCCGCCGGCTCCGGCGGCATGTTCATCGTCATCTCGGCGCCCGTGCCCGCGCGCAGCGGCAGCGCCGGCGCGCGCCCGCGCACATAGGTGCCGCTGCCGGCCTTGGTGTCGATCAGGCCGCGCTTGCGCGCCTCGTTGTAGCCGCGCGCCACGGTGGTGTAGTTGAGCTTCAGCGCGTCGGCCAGGTCGCGCAAGGCCGGCAACCGGTCCCGCGCCTGCAGGCGGCCGCTGGCAAGCGCCTCCTCGATCAGCTCCGGGATCATCAGATAGGCCGGCTTCGCGCTCTCCGCGATGCGCTTTTCCCAATGGTTCGTCAGGCCAGACAAGACGGACTCCGCGATATGGATTCAGCCATTCAGGCTAGCACAAGTGATCGCATTCACCATGCAATATTGATTGCACCCGGATACGCAACATGATGGTGCGCGAATGAGCCTGATTGCACCGATTGAGCGCACGCGATTGCCGCAAAGCCGCCACCCGGTGCATCCCTGCGGCGCCGCGCGCCCGGCCCCGAGTGGTGCCGGCAGTACCTTGCGCGGCCGCCGCGTTGCCGATCACCGATGCGATCAATCCGGCGGCGCCTGCCAGATCGCGGATTGATCGCATGGCTGGACCGCGCGGATGGCATACCGGTTGCACAAGTCTCCACGTCGGCCCCCCGGCCGATCGATCGATCGACGGATCGCTTGATCGACTGAACCACCAACGAATTGGAGCAAAACATGCCCGCAGTGAACAAACCGGCCCACCAGAAGGGCGATTTCCTGGTCGACTACGAAGAGAAGGTCTTCGAGGACGTAAAAGCCGAGCGGGGCGAGAAGGCGCTGGTCACCTTCCACACCGTGGCCTTCGAAGGCTCGATCGGCTTCGTCAACATGCTGCAGGCCACCCGCCTGCAGCGCAAGGGCTTCGAGACCTCGATCCTGCTGTATGGCCCGGGCGTCACGCTCGGCCTGCAGCGCGGCTTCCCCACGCTGGGCGACGAAGCCTTCGCCGGTCACCTGAACTTCAACAAGCAGCTCACCAAGTTCATGGACGAAGGCGGCAAGGTCTACGCCTGCCGCTTCGCGCTGCAAGCGCTGTACGGCCACGGCGAAGCCTCGCTGATCGAAGGCATCCGCCCGATCAACCCGCTCGACGTGCTCGACCTCCGGCTCCTGCATCGCAAGGAGAACGCACTGATCGTCGACACCTGGACTGTTTAAGTAAAGAGAGGCGGGTATCACCATGTCACAGAAACGCATCGTGCGCGCGGCCGCGGTCCAGATCTCCCCGGACCTCGAGAACGGCGAGGGTACGCTCGGCAAGGTCTGCGAAGCGATCGACAAGGCCGCCCTGGAAGGCGTGCAACTGATCGTCTTCCCCGAGACCTTCGTGCCGTATTACCCGTATTTCTCCTTCGTGCGGCCGCCGGTGCAGTCCGGCAGCGACCACATGCGCCTGTACGAGCAAGCCGTGGTGGTACCCGGCCCGGTCACGCACGCCGTCGCCGAGCGCGCGCGCCGGCACGGCATGGTGGTGGTGCTCGGCGTCAACGAGCGCGACCACGGCAGCATCTACAACACCCAGCTGATCTTCGACGCCGATGGCCGCCTGGTGCTCAAGCGCCGCAAGATCACGCCAACCTTCCACGAACGCATGATCTGGGGCCAGGGCGACGCTGCCGGTCTCAAGGTCGCCGACACCGCCGTCGGCCGCGTGGGCGCGCTGGCCTGCTGGGAGCACTACAACCCGCTGGCGCGCTACGCGCTGATGACCCAGCACGAGGAAATCCATTGCAGCCAGTTTCCCGGCTCGCTGGTGGGCCCGGTCTTCGCCGAGCAGATCGAGGTCACCATCCGCCACCACGCGCTGGAATCGGGCTGCTTCGTGGTCAACGCCACCGGCTGGCTGACCGAGCAGCAGATTGCCTCGGTGACCACCGACCCGGGCCTGCAGAAGGCCCTGCGCGGCGGCTGCAACACCGCGATCATCTCGCCCGAAGGCCAGCACCTCGCCACGCCGCTGCGCGAAGGCGAAGGCCTGGTGATCGCCGACCTGGACATGTCGCTCATCACCAAGCGCAAACGCATGATGGACTCGGTGGGGCACTACGCGCGCCCCGAACTGCTGAGCCTAGCCATCAACGACCGGCCGGCCGCCACGTCCTCGGCCATGGCTTCGGCCATGAGCACCGCATTCGCCAACTTCAACGGGAGCACCCAACATGCACTCCAGCGAGACGACGCCGGCCTCGAGCCGGCAGTTGATGACTGAGCTTCAATCTGTCGGGATGCGCCTGGAAGACCCCCGTGCCGGCGCGGCCAGCCGCCGCGGCGGGGCGGGCCCTTCGGACCACAAGGCAGTGACCATCGACGGCGTGACCATCATGGTGCCGGTGCATACCAGCACGGCCTGGGACTCCCCGTTCGTGGCCTCCGCCCCGGATGCCCGGGGCGAGGTGAAGCTCTCGCGCGGCACCATCCCCATCGCCAGCATCAGCTTCCCGAAGGCGCCGCGCTTCTATGCGATGCAGACCATGGAAGGCATCCCCTACTCCCACATCGCCACGCTGCACGGCGCCGACGTGCTGGCCACCACCGTGCTGCAGACCTGCATCCGCTATGAAAGCCGGCGCAAGACCTGCAAGTTCTGCTCGATCGGCCAATCGCTGGCGGCCGGGCGCACCATCGCCCGCAAGACCCCCGAGCAGCTGGCCGAGGTGGCCCGCGCGGCCGTGCTGCTCGACGGCGTCAAGCATATGGTGCTGACCACCGGCACGCCGCCCACGCCGGACCGCGGCGCCAGCATCCTGTGCGACAGCGCGTTCGCCATCCGCGCCGCGGTCGACCTGCCGATCCAGGCGCAGTGCGAGCCGCCCGACGACGACCGCTGGTTCGGCCGCATGCGCGCCGCCGGCATCGACACGTTGGGCATGCACCTCGAAGTGGTCACGCCCGCCGTGCGCGAGCGCATCATGCCGGGCAAGGCCTCGGTGCCCATCAGCCGCTACATGGAGTCGTTCAAGGCGGCGGTAGCGGTGTTCGGGCGCGGCCAGGTCAGCACCTATATCCTGGCCGGCCTGGGCGACACCGCCGAGGCCATCCTGTCGATCTCGCGCGAACTGCTCGACATCGGCGTCTACCCGTTCGTGGTGCCCTTCGTGCCGATCTCCGGCACGCCGCTGGAAGACCATCCCGCGCCCACGCCCGAGTTCATGAAGTCGGTGCTGCAGCCGCTGGGCGCGATGGTCGGCGCGGCCGGCATGCGCTCGGCCGACATCAAGGCCGGCTGCGGCAAGTGCGGCGCCTGCTCGTCGCTGTCGTCCTACGAAGGATTGCCAGCATGAAAGCCGATCTCTGCGTGGAAGTGCCGGCCGCCGACGTCTTGCGCGTGCGCTGGGCCGATGCAGCCTGGGAAGCCGAGCAGGCCTACCGCCTGCGGCAGGCGGTGTTCTGCGACGAGCAGGGCATCTTCGCCGGCGACGACCGCGACGCCGTCGATGACGTGGCCCAGTTGCTGGTAGCGGTGGCGTCCCGGCCCGGGCAGGCGGACCAGGTGGTCGGCACGGTGCGCATCCACGAGAGCGAGCCCGGCGTGTGGTTCGGCTCGCGCCTGGCCGTGGACGCCGCCTTCCGCCGCCACGGCAAGATCGGCGCCACGCTGATCCGCCTGGCCGTCAGCAGTGCCAACGCGCTGGGCTGCCAGCGCTTCCTGGCCCACGTGCAGAGCCAGAACGTGCCGCTGTTCCGGCGCCTGCACTGGAGCGTGCTGTCGGAGGAAACGCTGCTGGGCCATCCGCACCACCTGATGCAGGCGGACCTCAATATGTATCCGCCCTGCCATACGCCGCGCATAGGCTTCGTCGCCGAAGGCAGGGCCGCACGATGACCCTCGACGAACTCGTCCAGGCGCAGCGCGCCAGCCGCGGCTTCGGCCACAAGACCGATATCGCCGGCATGCTCTCCTCGCTGGGCAGCGCGCTGCCCAACGGCGCGCGCGACCTCGCACAGGCCGTGGCGGTGGGCGACGACTGCGCCGCCATTGCCGACGGCGACGACTATCTGCTGTTCGCCATCGAAGGCATGGTCAGCGACTTTATCCGCACCATGCCGTGGTTCGCCGGCTACAGCGCGGTCATGGTCAATATCAGCGATGTCTATGCCATGGGCGGGCGCCCGCTGGCCGTGGTCGACGCGATCTGGAGCCAGGGCGTGGCCGACGCCGCCGAGGTGTTCAAGGGCATGGCCGCGGCGGCGTCGCGCTATGGCGTGCCGATCGTCGGCGGACACAGCAATGCCCGCAGCGACCAGGCCCAGCTCGCGGTGGCCATCCTTGGCCGCGCCACGCGCCTGCTGTCGAGCTTCGCCGCGCGTCCCGGCCAGCGCCTGCTGATGGCGGTGGACCTGCGCGGCGCCTTCGTCGAGCCGTATCCCTACTGGAACGCTTCCACCGAGGCGCCGGCCCAACGCCTGCGCGGCGATCTCGAGATCCTCCCCGCGCTGGCCGAGGACGGCCTGTGCGGTGCCGCCAAGGACATCAGCATGGCCGGCACGCTCGGCACGGCGCTGATGCTGCTGGAGTGCTCCGGCGTGGGCGCCAGCATCGACCTGGCGCGCATTCCCATGCCGCCCGGCGTGGACATGCAGCGCTGGCTGACGGCCTTCCCCAGCTATGGCTTCCTGCTGGCGGTGGACGAACAGGACGTGCAGGCCGTCAGCGCGCGCTTCGGCGCGCGCGGCATCGCCTGCGCGGACATCGGCGCCATCGACGCCTCGCGCACGGTGCAGGTCAAGCGGCATGGCGAGCGCGCCTTGCTGTGGGACTTCGCCCGCGACGCCTTCATCGTTCCGCGCGACGCGGAACCGCTCACCGCATAAGGAGTACCCATGCCAGTCACGCATTTCCGGGTGCAATGGCCGGACCACAGCCAGGCTACCTGTTATTCGCCGTCCTCCGTCGTCACCGAGTACTTCGCCGCCGGGCAGGACTATCCGCTGGAAGACTTCCTGGCGCGCGCGCGGCAGGCCCTGGGCAGCGCCTCCGAGCGGGTCATGGCCAGGTACGGCTACGCCTGCTCCTCGGCCATGGACCAGCTCGGCCAGATCGAGACCACCGCGGCCAGATGGCAGGCCCAGCCCGGCGCCACCGTGCGCGTGCTCGGCTTCGGGCGATAGCCCCCACATACGGCACCCGCAGTTTCGTTTCATCGATTTCATTTCATCGATTTCGTCTCACCGATTTCGTCTCACCGAACGCCAAGAAGGAAAACCATCATGTCCAGCACACACAGCCAAAGCCAGGCCAGCGGGGCCGCCGCAAAGCATTACAGCGTGATCGTGGTCGGGGGCGGCCAGGCGGGCCTGTCCATGAGCTACTACCTGCAGCAGGCAGCCATCGACCACCTGGTGATCGAAAAAAATACCATCACGCACACCTGGCGCAAGCAGCGCTGGGACGCCTTCTGCCTGGTCACGCCCAACTGGCAGTGCGCCCTGCCCGGCTACCCCTACCAGGGCGACGATCCCCACGGCTTCATGAGGAAGGACGAGATCACCGCCTACCTGGATGGCTTCATCGCCATGGTGAACGCCCCCGTGCTGGAGCACACCGAGGTGCGCCGCGTCCGGCCGCGCGAGCGCGGCGGCTACGAGGTCTCGACTTCGCAGGGTGACTTCACCGCCGACCAGGTGGTGGTGGCCTCGGGCGGCTATCACTCGCCCATCGTGCCGCGCATGGCCGAGCGCCTGCCGGCCGGCATCCGCCAGATCCAGTCGTCCGAGTACCGCAGCCCGCAGGCGCTGCCCGCGGGCGGCGTACTGGTGGTGGGCTCGGGCCAGTCGGGCGCGCAGATCGCCGAAGACCTTCACCTGGCGGGGCGCGATGTTTACCTGGCCGTGGGCGAGGCACCGCGTTGCGCGCGCTTCTACCGCGGCCGCGACGTAGTGGACTGGCTCGCCGACATGCAGTACTACGACATGCCGGTGCAGGAACATCCGCTGCGCGAAGGCGTGCGCGACAACACCAACCACTATGTGACCGGGCGCGACGGCGGCCGCGACATCGACCTGCGCAAGTTCGCCACCGAGGGCATGGAGCTGTACGGGCTGCTGCAGGACTACCGCGACGGCAGGCTGCACTTCGCGCCCGACCTGGCGGCCAACCTGCAGGACGCCGACGACACCTACAACCGCATCAACGCCGGCATCGACAAGTACATCGAGAAGCATGGCATCGCTGCGCCGCCGGCCAGCATCTACGAGCCCGTATGGCAGCCCGCCGCGGAGCGTACCGCGCTGGATCTGGCCAGCGCGGGCATCGGCACCATCATCTGGTGCATCGGCTTCCGCCCGGATTTCAGCTGGCTGGAAGCGCCGGTCTTCAACGGCCGCGGCTACCCCGGCCACGTGCGCGGCGTCACCGCCCAGCCCGGCCTGTACTTCCTGGGCCTGCCCTGGCTCCATACCTGGGGATCGGGCCGCTTCTCGGGCATCGCGCGCGATGCCGAGCACCTGGCTGGCCAGGTGCGCGCCTCGCTGGCCAGCGAAGCCCTGGCCGCCTGACATGCACCGCGCTCGCACCCGCTACGTGGCGGGCATGCCGCAACTGTCGTACACGGGCCTGTCGGAAAACTGGCTGCTGAAGACCTGCGGGGACCTGCACTGGCAGGGCCTCGCGGCGCTGGCCGGGCAGCCCGTGCCCGAGTTCCGCGACGCCGGCGGCCACAAGTCCTACGCCGCCTTCCTGGCGATCCGCGTGCGCGAGGCCGCGCTGGAGACGATGGGCGAGCATGCGGCGTTCGCCATCGACACCGGGCTCCAGCGCGTGACCGGCGCGCGCCACCACAGCACGCACCGCGTCATGGCGGGCGACGCGCGCCGCGCCGAGGTATCGATGATGTCCACCTTCATCCGCCGCGAGCGCGAGCGCGACAACCGCTCGGTGGTGCGCGCCGCCTTCGGCCCCGCGGCCGAGGCGCCGCTGGCGCAGGCCACCGAGATGGCAAGCCTGGCCAAACGCTTCCGCGCCGCCGACTGGGGCGCGCACCTTGGGCTGGCGCAGGACACGGCGCCCGCGCGCCATACGGCCGAGTACCTGCCCTGCCCGTACACCGACTTCAACGGCGCCGACCTGCTTTACTTCGCCAGCTTCCAGGCCATCGTCGACCGCGCCGAATGGCAATGGCAACGATTCGACGAGCCGCCGGCGGTATCGCAGCGCGACCTGTTCTTCCACGGCAACGTCAACCTGGGCGATGCGCTGGAGCTGTCGTTCAGCGCCGTGCAGAGCGGCCCCGCCGGGCTCGCCCACTGGTGCGAGATCCGCCGCGCCAGCGATGGCGAGAAGATCGCCGACGCGGTCACGCGCAAACGCTGGAGAACGAGATGACAGCGCAGGACAGCACCACCCTCGCCATGCCCGGCGGCGACCACGGCGTGCCCCGGCGCGCCGTCTATGCCGCCGCCGACCTGGACGGCATCGCCCACCTCGGCACCCCGCCCGGCGAGGCGCCCTTCGTGCGCGGCGTGCACCGCACGATGTACGCGGGCAAGCCGTGGACCGTCCGCCAGTACGCCGGCTTCGCCGATGCCACGGCCTCCAACCTCGCCTTGCGCACCGCGCTGGAACAAGGCGCGCAGGGCCTCTCGGTGGCCTTCGACCTGCCCACCCACCGCGGCTACGACTCGGACCACCCGCTGGCGCAGGCCGATGTCGGCATGGCCGGCGTGGCGATCGATTCGGTCGAAGACATGAAGCGGCTGTTCGAGGGCATTGCGCTGGACCGCGTCTCGGTCTCGATGACCATGAGCGGCGCGGTGCTGCCCGTGCTGGCTGCCTTCCTGGTGGCCGGAGAAGAAAGCGGCGTGCCGCTGGCGCGCCTGAGCGGCACCATCCAGAACGACATCCTCAAGGAGTACATGGTCCGCAACGCCTGGATCTTCGGGCCGGCGCCGTCCATGCGCATCGCCGGTGACGTGGTGGCCTGGCTGGCCCGGCACGTGCCGCGCTTCAACGGCATGTCGATCTCCGGCTACCACTTCCAGGAGGCCGGCGCCGACCCGGTGCTGGAACTGGCGCTGACGCTGGCCAATGGCCAGGCCTATGTCGAGGCCATCCGCGAGCGCGGCATCGGCGTGGACGCATTCTGCGGCACGCTGAGCTTCTTCTTCGGCGTCGGCAAGGACTTCTACCTGGAGATCGCCAAGCTGCGCGCCGCGCGCCTGCTGTGGTGGGAGATCATCCAGGCCGCCGGCGGCACCAGTGCGCGCGCCGGCGCGCTGCGCATGCACTGCCAGACCTCGGGCTGGTCGCTCACCGCGCGCCAGCCGCAGAACAATGTGGTGCGCACCACGGTGGAGGCGATGGCGGCGGTATTCGGCGGCACGCAGTCGCTGCATACCAATGCCTATGACGAAGCGCTGGCGCTGCCCGGCGCCGACGCCGCGCGCCTGGCGCGCGACACCCAGCTCATCCTGCAGCGCGAGATGGGCCTGTGCGAGGTGGCCGACCCGTGGGCCGGCTCCTACATGATGGAGTCGCTGACCCGCGACGTGGCCGACCAGGCACGCGCGCTGATGGCGCAGATCCGGGCGCGCGGCGGCGTGCTCGCCGCGCTCGAATCCGGCTGGGTGCACGCCATGATCGCGCGCAGCGCCGCGCGCACCCAGGCCCGCATCGATGCCGGCCATCAGGCCATCATCGGCGTCAACCAGTTCGAGGCGCCGGATGAGGCGCCGGCCTGCTTCGCGGTGGACGGGCGCGCGGTGCTGGGCGCGCAGGCGCAGCGCCTGGCCACGCTGAGGGCAAGCCGCGATCCGGCGGCGCTGCAGCGCGCCTTGTCCGCCCTCACGGCGGCAGCCCGCGACGGCGGCGGCAACCTGCTCGCGCTCAGCGTCGACGCCATGCGCTGCCGCGCCACGGTGGGCGAATGCACCGCCGCGCTGGAGCAGGCGTGGCCGCGCCACCGGGCCAGCCCCGTCTTTGCCGAAGGCGAGTATGGCGGCGCGCGCGCCGGGGATGCGGCCTGGGAGCAGGCCGTCGCGCGGGTGCGGGCGCTGGGCGCGCGGCTGGGCCGGGCGCCGCGCATCCTGGTCGCCAAGCTGGGGCTGGACGGGCACGACCGCGGCGCGAAGGCCGTTGCCGCGGCGCTGTCAGACGCCGGCTTCTCGGTCACGCTCGGCCAGCTTTTCCAGCAGCCGGAAGAGGTGGCCGCCGAAGTGGCACGCGGCAGCTTCGACGCCGTGGGCGTTTCCACGCTGGCCGGCGCGCATCTCGCGCTGCTGCCCCGCCTGCTGCAGGCGCTGCGGGCCAGGCAGTTGCAAACCCCCGTTTTTGCCGGCGGCATCGTGCCCGACGGCGATGCGCGCATGCTGCTCGGACTCGGCGTGCGCCGCATGTTCGGCCCGGGAACCGCGATGGACGTCATCGTCCGGCAGATCGCCGTTGTACTGGAGGACGTCGCACATAGAGATCCGGCGCGGCCGGGTGCCCTGCATGCAACTGCCTGACAGGCTGCGCCTTCCGGCGCGCTGACCCGGGTCGGCTCCAGGGCACACGGGTGGCCCCGGCACCGCCACGTGTCAGACGGTCCCCGATTGCCATGCCTGCCAGGGCGACCCAGAATGCAGGTATGCCCTGGCCAGGTACCACGCCGGCAACCAGGCAATAGTCAGGAGAAACAGTCAGGAGATCGAGATGACAGTCCGCAATATCCACGTCGTCCCCCACGGCAACGGATGGGACGTGATCCACGAAGGGGCCAGGTATGCCGACTCGCATCACGACTCGCAAGAGGATGCCATCGAGGCTGGCACGCGCGATGCACAGCGCGAACGCGTCGAGTTGCTGATCCACGGGCAGGACGGCCAGGTCCGCTCGCGCAACAGCTATGGCGGAGATCCGCGCGGGGTGGAGGGCTAGGTTTGCCGCCCTCGCCCGGCTTTAGCCTTGTCTCTGGCTTTTCTTGCGCGCCTTCGCGTCCTCGCCGGGTTCTCCAGCGTCGCCAGAGTCTCCGGGCTCTCCAGCCTGCTCAGGCACTTCAGGCTCGGAGGGCTTGGTGTGACTTCCCACCGTTCCCCGCCAGGCCGGCATCGCGCGCTGCGTTGGCGCGGACCCTGCGTCCTCCCGGATCATCTCGATCAGTGCGCGTAATCCCGCCGGCACATGGCGGCGGCTGGGGTAATACAGGCACAGGCCGCCAAACGGTGGCGTCCAGTCTTCCAGCACCCGCTGCAAGGTGCCCGCGGCGAGGTCCGCGGCGACATTCCATTCGGTCAGATAGGCCAGCCCCAGGCCTGTGCGTACCGCCTCGAGCATCAGCGAGGCATCGTCCAGCGTCAGCGCGCCCTGGACATCGATGCTCATCGATTCGCCATGGCGCGCGAATTCCCAGCGGTAGAGCGCGCCGCTTGGCATGCGCGTGCGGATGCAGCTGTGCGCGAGCAAGTCGGCGGGCGTGCGCGGCACCGGATTGGCGGCGAAGTAAGCCGGGCTGCCCACCACGGCAAAACGCTGCGGCGACCCCAGCGGCACCGCGACCATGTCCAGCGGCAGGCTCTCGGCAAGGCGGATGCCGGCATCGAAGCCGGCCACCACGATATCGACCAGGCGGCCTTCGGTGACGATATCCAGCTTCATCTCCGGATAACGGCGCAGGAAGGCCATGAACAACGGCATCGCCTGCAGGGCGGCACCCACCGCGGTATTGATACGCAAGGTGCCGGAGGGCGTATCGCGAAAGCTGCCCGCCTGCTCCATCGCGCCGCGGATCGTCGATAGCGCAGGCGCAACGCCGTCGACGAACTGCGCGCCGGCCTCGGTCAGCGAGACGCTGCGCGTGGTGCGATGAAACAGCCGCACGCCGATGCGCGCCTCCAGCGCGGCAATGGCGTGGCTCAGCGCCGAGGTGGAAACGCCCAGCTCCGTCGCCGCGGCACGAAAACTGCGCAGGCGCGCCACGGCGATCACGCCTTCGAGTTCACTGAGTCCCGATGTCTGCATTATCCCAATCTGTTCAACAGTCCATGCGAAATTATATGGCTAGACCGGCTAATTAGCAGGGCTTATCGTTGAGCCCATGTTGCTACGCGTCCTGCGCATTCCCGGAGTCTTCATGCATCGCATCGATCAGATCTACATCGACGGCGCCTTCGTCACCCCGCACGGTGAAGAGTGGTTCGACCTTTTCAATCCCGCCACCGCCGAGGTCATCGGCCAGGTGCGGCTGGCCGACGCGCAAGATGCCCGGCGCGCCATCGCCGCCGCCAGGCGGGCCTTTCCCGCCTTTTCGCAAACCACCAAGGCCGAGCGCATCGGCTGGCTGCGGCGCATGCACGCCGCGATGCTGGCGCGCGAAGACGAACTCTTCGAGGCCATCGTCGAAGAATATGGCGCGCCGGTATCGCGCGGGCGCTGGATGGCGCAGCACGCCTCCAGCGTCCTGCTGGAAGCCGCCAAAGTGCTGGAGGATTATGCGTTCCGGCGCACCATGGGCACGGCGGAAGTGGTCATGACGCCGCTTGGCGTGGCCGGGCTGATCACGCCATGGAACAGCAACGGCGGCTTTATCTGCGGCAAGCTGGCCGCAGCCGTGGCGGCGGGCTGCACCGCCGTGATCAAGCCCAGCGAGATGAGCGCCATCCAGACCCGCATCGTCACCGAGGCGCTGCATGAGGCGGGCCTTCCACCCGGCGTGTTCAACATCGTGACCGGGCGCGGGGACACCGTGGGCGCCGAGATCAGCGCGCATCCCGATGTGGCCAAGGTATCGTTCACGGGTTCCACCGCTGTCGGCAAGACCATCCTGCGCGTCGGCGCCGACACGCTCAAGCGCGTCACGCTGGAGCTTGGCGGCAAGTCGCCCGTGCTGGTGCTCGACGATGCCGACCTGGCGCATGCCGTGCCGCTGGCGCTCCAGGCCGGCTTCATGAACAGCGGCCAGGCCTGCGTTGCCGGCACGCGCATCCTGGTGCCGCGCGCGCGGCTGGACGAGTTCGAGGCGGCCGTGGTGGCGGAGGTGGCCCGCACCCGCAGCGGCGACCCGCGCGACCCCGGCACCGCCATCGGCCCGATGGTGAGCGAAAAGCAATGGCAGCGCGTGCAGCGCTACATCCGCATCGGCATCGAAGAAGGGGCGCGGCTGCTGGCCGGCGGCGAGGGCCGGCCCGAAGGCGCGGGCAAGGGCTGGTTCGTGCGCCCGACAGTGTTCAGCGGCGTGCGCAATGACATGACCATCGCGCGCGAGGAGATCTTCGGCCCGGTCCTGTCGATCCTGCCTTACGGCGACACCGAGGAGGCCATCGCCATCGCCAATGACACCAGCTACGGCCTGCAGGCCTATGTGCTGTCGTCGGATGCCGCCCGCGCCCGCGCGGTGGCGCAGCGCATCGAGGCCGGCCGCGTGCTGGTCAACACGCTGGCCCACGAGCCCGCCGCACCGTTCGGGGGATTCAAGCAATCGGGCATCGGCCGCGAATACGGCACGTTTGGCCTGGAAGCCTTCATGGAACCGAAATCGCTGCTGGGCGTGGCCTGAGCGGGCTGGCCAGCGGGTGCACGGGGATCAGGCCGGGTTCCGTGCGACCGGGCCGCACCTGCACGGTGCCAGCCTGGCCGTTCCCCGACAGTTCCCCGACGGTTCCGCGACAGTTCCGCGTCTATTCCTGCGAACTGGCAGAAATGACCGAGACATTCACCGCGGCGATGCCCAGCGGCTGGCGCTCGGCATCGCTTGCCGCCGAGGCGCCGGTCCATGCGCGCAGGGTCTGCCCGAGCGACTGCAGCACCGCGCTGCCATCGGTGGATTCCTGCTCCAGGCCCAGCAGCACTTCGAGCGAGACGCTGTGTTCACCGGCCTGCTGCAAGCGCGCGTCGAGTTCCGCGAGCACCGCATGGACGGCATTGGCCATCTGCAGCACGAAGCCGCGCTGCGCGCCCAGGGACTGGTATTGCGGGCGGATCCAGGATTCCACCAGGGTGACGAAGACCACGCCGGTCTCGTCGGCATTGATTTCGAAGGCGCAATAGCCCGCCGGATCCAGGTCGTGCGCGAGGATCAGGCGGTAGAACAGCACCTGGCCGCACACGTCGTCGCTCTCCATGTCCATCTCGAAGGCCTGGCCCGGCTCCCAGTCTTCGCTGTCGAGCACCTCGCCGCTGGCCTCGGCGTCGCTCTGCGCGGCCAGCAGGCCGCGCAGCCTCCCCAGCACCTCGTCACGGCCCGGGGCCTCGGGCGGCTCGGTATAGATCGCGAAGCGGTTGCCCTCGCCGCGATCGATGAACCCGGTGCCCATCAGCGGCGCGAGTTGCAGCGGCAACGGCTCCTGCAGGGCTTGCCGCAGGGTGTTGGTATTGGAGGCAGAAGTCATGGGTGTGGAAGGGGCGGGATGACGATCGGAAAAAGTAGCGCCGAGTTTGCCACAGATGTGGCGCCGCAAGCCATTGCACCGTCGGCGGGCCGGGCGGCGTGCGCTGTGCCACAATCCACAGCGCGCGCCGCTGCCTTCCCCGCAAGACACAGATCCGGGCACCGGCCGCAACCAGTTCCTCTTGCCAGAAAAGGAAACAGCATGTCGACCCGCCGTCAGTTCCTGAAGACCGTGCCGCTGGCCGTGGTGGCGGGCCTTGGCGCCAGCGCCGCCGCGCACGCGGCATCCCCCGTGCTCGACGAGAAAGACCCGCAGGCCGTCAGCCTCGGGTACAAGGCGGACACCCGCAAGGTGGACCAGGCCAGGTACCCCAGGCACGCGGCCAGCCAGACTTGCGCCAACTGCCAGCTGTTCCAGGAAGGCAGCAGCCCTGCCGCCGGCAGTTGCGTGCTGTTCGGCGACAAGCAGGTGGCGGCCGCCGGCTGGTGCAGCGCCTGGGAACAAGGCTGAGTCAGCGCCCGCGGGCGCAACCGGAGAGCCAACTAGGAAGCCCCGTCGGCGTCCCCTGCCGATGCGCCGCCCTGCGCTTCCCATGGCCGCCCGCGCGTGCGCGGGTCCACCGGCAGGCGCTGCTGCATGGCCGCCTTGGCCAGCATATGCGCGCTGATCGGCGCGGTGAGGAACAGGAAGGCCGTGATCAGCAATTCGTGCAGGCTCAGCCCGTCGCCCCCGGTGCTGAAGCACACCACCGACGCCACCACGATGCTCCCCACGCCCAGCGTGGTCGATTTGGTCGGCCCGTGCAGGCGCATGTAGAAATCGGGCAGCCGGAACAGGCCGAACGCCCCGACCAGGGTGAAGACACTGCCCACCAGCAGCAGCACGCAGGTGGCGATCTCGGCAACGGCGCTCATGACGTCTCCCTTGCTCCGCTCACTTGAGTTCGATGATGTCGCCGCGCTGCAGGTACTTGGTCAGCGCGACCGTGCCGATAAAGCCCATCACGGCGATCAGCAGGGCGATTTCGAAGAACAGCGCCGAATGCAGCCAGATACCGAGCACCATGATCAGGGCGATCGCATTGATATTGAGCGTATCGAGCGCCACGATGCGGTCCGGCAAGCTGGGGCCGCGCACCAGGCGGATGAAGGTCAGCACGAAGGCCAGGCCAAGGATGGCCAGGGCTACCGGTATCACGATGGCAAGCATGCGAATATCTCCCGCAGGGGCGCTTCGTAGCGCGATTTGATCAGTGCTGCCAGCGCGGCCTCGTCGTCGAGGTCGAGCACATGGACCAGCAGGCGGCGGCGGTCGTCGCTGAGTTCGGCGCACAGCGTGCCGGGACTGAGCGAGACGATGCTGATCAGCATGGCCAGCGCCAGTTCATGCTCGACGTCGAGCGGCACCACGATGAACGTCGGACGCAGCCGCGCTACCGGGCCCAGCACCAGCATGGCTACTTCCACATTGGCCACCACGATATCGATCAGTACATGTCCCGCCAGCCGCAGCAGCAGCCCCGGGCGGGCCAGCCGCACCGGCCGCAGCCACAGCCGCTGGCCGACGCGCAGCGCGATGGCCCAGCCCAGCAAGGCGCCCAGCACCCAGCTGGCGGGCGACGCGCTGTTGGACAGCAGCAGCCACGCGGCCAGCAGCACCAGGCTGAGCCAGGGATGGGGGAACAGGCGCCGGGCCAGCGTGCGCATGCGCCTAGCCCTTCCCGGCAGGCAGCACCGCGCGCAGGTAGGCAGCACGGTCGAACAGCTGGGTGGCGGTGGCGGCCAGGTACTGGTGCAGCGGAAGCGCGAACACCACCAGCGCCACGCTGCAGCCCAGCAGGAACGCGCAGCAAGCCAGCTTCCATCGGTCCGGCGCCTGGCGGTGGACGCTGGCGTGCCGCTCCGCCGCCTGCTGCGGCAGGCGCCACAGCAGGCGCGTACCGGTGCGGCTCACCGCGACCAGCAGCGCCAGGCTGGACAGCAGGATGACCGGCCATAGCACGGCCGCGCTGGCCAGCGGCGTGCTGCGCATCACCATGACCTTGCCGATGAAGCCGGACAGCGGCGGCAGCCCGATCGCCGCCACCGCGCCGACCAGGAACAGCACCCCGGCCAGCCGCGACGGCTGGACCACGGCCGGGGCCGCCTTCGCCGGCGCCGGCTCCAGCGCGTCCGCCAGCAGGAACAGGGCCGCCGTGCACAGCGTGGTGCTGAGCAGGTAATACAGCGCGCCGCTCCACGCCGGCCCGGTCTGCATCGATATGCCGGCGGCCAGCAACCCCACCGATGCGAGCACGAGGTAGCCGGTCAGCGACTTGAGGCCCTGCGCGGCCAGCGCCCCGGCCGCCCCGAAGGCCATGGTCGCCAGCCCCAGCGACCAGATCCAGTCGTGCATGAACGCGGCCAGCATGCCGTCCGGCGCACCGAACACCAGCGCCGCGCAACGCAGCATGGCGTAGAGGCCGACCTTGCTCATGATGGCGAACAGCGCGGCCACCGAGCCCGTGGCGCTGGCGTAGGCCCGGGGCAGCCAGAAGGCCATCGGAAACAGCGCCGCCTTGAGCGCAAACACCAGCATCAGCATGGCCGCGGCGGCCGTTGCCAGCGGCATGGCGCCGGGCTCGAGGCCAGCCAGGCGCAAGCCCATGTGCGCCATGTTCAGGGTGCCGGTCAGGCCGTACAGCACGCCGACCGCGATCAGGAAGAACGCCGACCCCGCCAGGTTCAGCAGCACATAGTGCAGCCCGGCGCCGATGCGCGCGCGGCCGCCGCCATGCACGAGCAAGGCATACGAGGCGATCAGCAATATCTCGAAGAAGACGAAGAGATTGAACAGGTCGCCTGCCAGGAAGGCGCCGTTGAGGCCCATCAGCTGGAACTGGAACAGCGCGTGGAAATGCCGGCCGAGGCGCGCGTCGCCGCGCCCGGCGCACACCGCCGCCGCCGAAGCCAGCACCGCGGTGAGCAACAGCATCATGGCGCCCAGGCGGTCGAGCTGCAGCACGATGCCGAAGGGTGCGGGCCAGTTGCCGGGGCTGTAGACCTCGATGGCGCCGCTGGCGGCGTGCCACACCAGGGCACAAGCCAGCGGCAGCAAGAGCAAGGTGGCGACGATGTTCAGGGCCCGCCACGCGCCGCTCCAGCGGGCCGGGCCGGCGGCCAGCAGGCCACCGGCGAACATCGGCAGCAGGACCACAAGCAGGATCGGCAGCGGCGGGGCGGCACTCATGCGTCGGGCTCCCCGTCCGGCTCCTGGCCATCGACATGATCGCTGCCCGAGATCCCGAGCGAGCGCAGCGCCAGTACCGCCGCGAACGCGGTCATCGCAAAGCCGATGACGATCGCCGTGAGCACCAGGGCCTGCGGGAGCGGATCGGCATACTGCGCGCCGGCGGCGATCACCGCCGGCTTGCCGGTCGCCAGCCGGCCCATGCCCAGCAGGAACAGGCTCACCGCGTAGGAAACCAGCGCCAGCCCCAGCACCACGGTAAACGTGCGCGCGCGCAGCAGCAGGTAGAGGCCGCTGGCCATCAGGACGCCGATCGTGCATGCGTAGGCCGCCTCCATTACGTGCCCTCCCCGGCGCCTGCCTGGCTTGCCTGGCCGGCGCGCTTGTCGCGCACGCCCAGGTGCGACACGATCAGCAGCGTGGTGCCGACCACCGTGAAATACACCCCAAGGTCGAACAGCATGGCGGTGGCAAGCTCGACCTCGCCCAGCAGCGGCACGTGGAAATGCCCGAAGGCGGTGGTCAGGAACGGATAGCCGAAGGCCCAGCTGCCCAGCCCGGTCAGCCCCGCGAGCAGGATGCCGCCGCCCGCCAGCGCACGGTGGTTCAGCGCGATGCGGGCTTCGGTCCACAGCACGCCGCTCGCCACGTATTGCAGCAACAAGGCCACCACCGTGACCAGCGCGGCGACAAATCCGCCGCCCGGCAGGTTATGCCCGCGCAGCAGCATGAACACCGCCACCATCATGGTCAGCGGCAGCATCAACCTGGCCAGGATGGCGAGCAGCAGCGGATGGCTCTGGCCCGACCATGGCAGCCCGTTGGGCCCTGCCGGCGGCGCCGCCAGCCTCAGCCCCTTGAGCATGGCGTGCACGCCCAGGCCGGCGACCAGCAGCACGCAGATCTCGCCCAGGGTATCGAAGCCGCGGAAATCCACCAGGATCACATTGACCACGTTGTGGCCGCCACCGCCGCTCACGCTGTTGTCGACGAAGAAGGAGGCAATCGAATCGTAGGGGCGCGTCATGACGGCGTAAGCCAGCACCGCGGCCAGCGCGCCGCCGCCCAGCGCGAGCACGGCGTCGCGGACATGCCGCAGCGGCCTGGCGGCCTCGGGCCGGTCGACCGGCAGGAAGTACAGCGCCAGCACCAGCAAGAGGATGGTCACCACCTCCACGGACACCTGGGTCAGCGCCAGGTCGGGCGCCGAGAAACGTGCGAACGCCAGCGTCACCAGCAGCCCGCAGGCGCCCAGCAGGATCAGGGCGTTCAGGCGCTGCCGGCGGGCGATCGCCACGCCGATGGCCGACAAGGCAAGCAGGCCCATGCCGCCGAGGGTGACGCTGTCGGGCGGCGTCGGCGGCAGCGGGCCGGCCAGCGTGTCGAGGTCGGCCAAGAGGAGCGCGGGGATGCCGAGCATCGCGGCCAGCATCCAGGCAAGGTATGCCTGCAGCGAACCGTTCTCGAACACGGCCGCGAGACGCCCGGCGGCCCGCGCGATGCAGGCAATGCCGGCCTCGAACACATCGCGCGCGCTGAGATGCGCGATGCGCGCGTGATAGCGGTGGAAGGCGCCGCGCCGCAGGATGAAGAAGGCCGTGCCGGCCGCCATCGAGACCAGGCTCATGAGCAGCGGCAGGTTCACGCCGTGCCACAGGCTCAGGCTGTAGTCCGGCAGCGGCGCGGCCAGTGTGGCCAGCGCCGCTGCCGCCAGCAGCGGGCCGACCGTATAGGCGGGGAACAGGCCCACCACCAGGCAGGTCACGACCAGCACCTCGACCGGGATCTTCATGGACCGGGGCGGCTCGTGCGGCGGGTAGTGCGGCAAGGCGTCCGGCTTGCCGTCGAAGAACACCCCGTAGCTGAAGCGCAGCGAATACGCCACCGTCAATGCCCCGGCAAGCGTCGCCGCCGCCGGGATGACCCAGTTGAAGTCGCCGAGCAGGCCCTGCGCCAGGGTCTCGCCGAAGAACATCTCCTTGCTCAGGAAGCCGTTGAACAGCGGCACGCCCGCCATCGAGAGCGAAGCCACGATGGCAAGCAGCGCGGTGTGCGGCATGTAGCGGCGCAGCCCGCGCAGCAGCTGCAGGTCGCGCGTGCCGGTCTCGTGGTCGATGATGCCCGCGGCCATGAACAGCGAAGCCTTGAACACCGCGTGGTTGATGATGTGGAACAACGCGGCCACCGTGCTCAGCTGCGTATCGAGCCCGAACAGCAGCGTGATCAGGCCGAGGTGGCTGATGGTCGAATACGCCAGCAGGCCCTTCAGGTCGCGCTGGAACAGCGCCATGGCGGCGCCCGCCACCAGCGTGGCCAGCCCGGTCAGGCTGACCAGGTAGAACCACCAGTTGCTGCCGTCGAGCACCGGATAGAGCCGCGCCAGCAGGAACACGCCGGCCTTCACCATGGTGGCGGAATGCAGGTAGGCCGACACCGGCGTGGGCGCGGCCATGGCGTGCGGCAGCCAGAAATTGAATGGAAACTGCGCCGATTTGGTGAACGCCGCCAGCAGGATCAGTACCAGCATCGGCACATACAGCGGGTGGTGCTGCACGGTGCCGGCCTGGGCCAGCACATCCGACAGCTCCATGCTGCCGCAGATATGCCCCAGCAGCAGCACGCCGGCCAGCAGCGCCAGGCCACCCCCGCCGGTCACGGTCAGCGCCATGCGCGCGCCCTTGCGTGCGTCGGCGCGATAGGACCAGAAGCCGATCAGCAGGAACGACACGATGCTGGTCATTTCCCAGAACACGGCCAGCAACAGCAGGTTGGAGGACAGCACCACGCCCAGCATGGCCGCCATGAACAGCAGCAGCAAGGCAAAGAAACGCGCGCTCGATTCGCCGCGCGGCAGGTAGTAGCGCGCGTACAGGATGACCAGCAGCCCGATGCCGAGCACCAGCAGGGCGAACAGATAGGACAGCCCATCCAGGCGCAGGCTGAGGTTCAGGCCGATCTCTTCCAGCCAGGGCTGGCGCCACGCGATCACGCCGCCGTCCAGCGCCTGCCCGCCCATGCCCAGCAGCAGCGCCAGGCCCGCCAGCGGCGCGCCTGCCACGATGGGTGCGGCCAGCACGCGCGCATGGCGGCGCGCCGGCAGTACCAGCATCGCCGCCAGCAGCGGTAGCGCGATCAGGCAAACCATCAACATCGCCCATCTCCAGGAACCGGCTTGCCAGGCACCGCCATGCGCGCAATGCAGATGCGCGCGGTCCCGGGCATGCTCAATGGTGGTCGGCGCCCGCCGTGGGCGGCCGCGCTTCGGGCACGCTCAGGCCATGTTCGGTAATGTCTTGGACCATCTCCAGTCGTCGGCAGAAGGTGAGTCGGGCATTCTGATGGCTGTTCATCCGGCTGGGCTCCTGGAAGTCTGGGAGTCCACTGTCATTGTGCAAGACCCTCCAGTCCGGCGCGGTCCCGGCGGGCGCCTGCGGTCATTCTGCGCCACAACGGCCATGGCCCGCCCGCACGGGGCCATGGCAGGGAAAAAATTCAGATCGGCTGCGAAAACGCTAAAGTCGGCGCCCCGGCGAACCGGGCGGCGCTCACGCCATCGCCGTGAACAGCAGGCCGGCGATGCCAAGCCCCACCGCGGCCAGCGCGTCGCCCGCGATCAGCCCGCCGCCCAGCAGCGAGGTCGTGCTCATGTCCTGCGGCAACGGATCCGCCGCGCCGCGGCGTCCCGGCAGGCCGTTGGCCACGCTGGCCACCACGCCGCCGGCGGCGAACCAGGCCGAAGTCGGCAGGTTCACGAAGCCGCCGAACGACGACGCATAGGGCGAAGGCAGCAAGACCGTATCCACCAGGAAATCCACCGCCCTGCCCCGCCCGCCCCCATCGACGAAGCGCCGGTACGCCGGCCACGACCGGACCAGCAGCCGCAGTACCGCCGTGGCCAGGCCGATGCCCATGCCGATCGCCACCGCCAGCCGCTGGTGCGGCAGGTCCTGCGCCAGCCCGCGCAGCGCGCCGACGATCTTGTAGGTCATGGCGGACGCCCAGCGGTGCGGCTGCGCGTCCGCCGCCAGCACCGTCTGGTCCAGCGCCAGCTCGGGATAGGCGCGCATGAACAGCCGCGCGAACAGCACCGCCAGCACCGCGCCGGCCACGATCCCGGCCACCTGGAAACGGAACTGGACGGTACGGTCCGTGCCCAGGCGCCACCCGGTGGAGCGGTCCTGCTGCATGTCGCAGGCCTGGCTGGTGGAGACCAGCAGCACCGTCGCCGCGATCAGCCCCACCTGCGGATCCTTCAGGCCGAGCGCCGCCATCAGGATCACCGACAGCACGAAGGCCGAGGAAATCGGGTTCTGGTCCACCATGCCGACCGAGATGCCATTGACCATCGCGAACACGAACACCAGCACCACCGCCAGCAGCAGGTAGCCCGCCGGCTGGTGCAGCAGGCCCGAGCCCACCGCGACGATGGCCGCCCCCCAGAACACCACCCACGCCAGCAGCCGCCATGAGGCGCCGCGCCCTTGCGCAGCCAGCCGCGCGCCGGGTGCGGCCCGGGCCTGGCGCAAGGCCCGGCGCAGGATCAGGGAGATATCGACCAGCGCCGCGCCCATGATCATGCCGAGCGCGATCAGGAAGGTGATCTTGCGGAACGGATCGCCCGGTGCCAGCCAGCCGATCGAGACGAAGTAAGGCACCAGCGCCTGGCCCGCGAGACCCGCCACCAGCGCCGCCAGCCCGATCCGCGCCCCCACGATCATGCCAGCGCCAAAGGTGGAGGCAGACAGATCGATGGCCGCCAGCCGCGCCACGCGCGCCGCGCCGACGCCGCACGCGATGCCCAGCAGCGTGCCGCCGGCCAGGCGCGACACCGAGTGCCGCAGCAGCACCGGATCGGTCAGCGCGCGCAGGATATTGGCCACCGCCAGCCCCGACGGGAACGTCAGTTGCAGGCGGTCCACCAGGACCGGCGTATACAACATGCCCACGCCCACGCCGAACATGCCCACGCAGAGCATGTACAGGATCAGCTGCCACAGCGGCGGCTCCGGCAGGCCCAGCCACGTCATCGCCTGGATCACCACGGCCATGCCGCTCATGCCGGCGACCGACGCGGCGATGGTCTGGATATAGTTGGCGCCGTGGCGGCCATCCGCGCCGTAGCCGTAGGTGATGGTCGAGCCGAGGATGCCGGCCAGCACCTGCCCGCCCACGAAGAACCCGAGCGAGAAGTTCATATAGGCCGCGGCGATCCCGCCCAGCGGGCCCAGCACCAGCACCCCGATGGCGCCCAGCAGCGTGTAGTAGCCCCACCCGCCCTGGGCGGGCAGCCAGGCCCAGCGGCGGCCGCTGGCGGCATCCGCGACCGGCGGGGCGTCGTATGGCGGTGGACCGCCGGCTTCCGTCATTGGTTTGCCCATGCGCGTTGGCGGGGATCGGATCTGCGGGTTGGAACGAGACGACGAGAACGACCAGGACGACGAAAAAACCCGGGAAAGCCGGGCGACGGGAACGCGGGGGATACAGGGACAGATGCTACCGCAACGCCGCGCGACCGGGCGATGCCGGGCGATGCCGGGCTATTTCTGGCGGTGCCGGGCGATTCCGGGCGGTGCCGGGCGATTCCGGGCGGTGTCGGGAGAACGAGATGCCGGAGGGAGACGGGCGCGGTGAATCCGCTGCCTGGAAAAAAAGTCCGGACACGAAGCGTGTCCGGAAACCCATTTGCTGACTCAGATCGTGTCACAAACCTGAGACTCAAATAATAATGATTATCATTTGATTGGTCAAGGAAGGAACGCGCCGGGCCCGGAGATTGCCGTCACGGACAGGCGCCGGGTCTGCTCCACCGCACCTCAATGCGCCGCCGGCACGGCAGGACGCGCCGCAATGACCACCCCGGCCCGATACCGCCCCAGCCGAAGCATGGTGGCACCCGCGATCACCGCCGGCACGCCCACGATCAGGAACAGCGCCGGCATGGTCAGCCCCATCGACAACATGGCGCCGCCCCCGACCGATCCCACCACCGAGCCCATGCGCCCTACGGCGTTGGCCCAGCTCACGCCGGTGGCGCGGCAGTCGGTGGGATAGTAGGCGGCCGACAAGGCGTTGGCACCGACCTGCGAGCCTGAGATGCAGAAGCCGGCGGCGAATACGGCCACGCTTGCCAGCCACGGCGCCGACGTCAGGCTGCCGATGGCGGCGATGAACAAACCCGCCAGGGCGTAGGTCACGGCCAGCACGTAGTGCGGGTTGATGCGGTCCATCAGCCAGCCAAGCACGATGGCGCCGACGGTGCCGCCGACCTGGAACATCATGGTCACCAGCGCCGCGGTCTTGAGCGACGCGCCGGTGGCGCGCAGCAGCGTGGGCAGCCAGCTCGACAGCAGGTAGATCACCAGCAGGCTCATGAAGAAGGTGAGCCACAACAGCAGCGTGCCGCGCACCAGTTCGGGCTTGAACAGGTGGGCCACCGGCGAGCCGGGCCGGGGCGCGTCGGTGATTTTGAAGCTGCCGGCAACGACCTGCTCGCCCGGTGCGATGCGCTGCAGGGTCGCCGCCACGCGCAGCGGATGCTTGCCGCGCATCACGAGATAGCGCACGGATTCCGGCAGTTGCCACAGCAGCAAGGGCAGCAGCAACAGCGGCAGCACACCGCCCAGCAACAGCACCGAACGCCAGCCGTGCTCTTCGATCAGGCTGGCCGAGGCCAGGCCGCCCAGCGCGGAGCCAACGGTGAAACCGCAGAACATCGTGGTCACCAGGAAGGAGCGGCGCCGCGCAGGGCAGTACTCCGAGGTCAGGGTGATCGTGTTGGGCATGGCGCCGCCGAGGCCGAGGCCGGTCAGGAAGCGCAGCGCGACCAGTCCCCACAGCGAGCCGGCAAAAGCACTGGCCAGGCTGGCGATGCCGAAGAACAGCACGCAGAAGACCAGCACGCCCTTGCGGCCGAAGCGGTCCGCCAGCGGGCCGAACAGGAAGGCACCGGCCATCAGGCCGGCCAGCCCGGCGCCGAACAGGGGCGCCAGATGGGCCGGGCCGAGCTGCCATTCGGCGCGGATGGCCGGGGCGATGAAGCCGATCGCGGCGGTGTCGAAGCCGTCGATGGCGACGATCAGGAAACAAAGCGCGACGATCATGACCTGGTATGCCGATAGCGGCCGGCCGTCGATGAACTCGGTGATGCCGATGGATGGCTTGGGGGTGGGCACTGCGGTCTCCTTTGTCTTTCTCAGGCGGCCGGCTGGAGCCGGCCCGTCCCTGCCCGGCCGGGTATCGCTGACCCTGGCGCGGCTTTGCTGCCTGTCGTTGTCTGCTGCACCCAGGGTGCTTAGCGCGCGCCCTCCAGGCAGTCCTCGGCACGCCAGCCATGCAGCCATTGCAGCGCGTCGTAGAACTGCTCCTGCGTGCGGCCCACCCAGAGCGAGTTGCGCACCAGCCGCTCCACGCCCTTGGCGTGGTAGAGCCGGCCCATCTCGCGGGCGGAATACAGCACGCGCGCGGTACGCGGGATGCGGACCTTCTCGTACAGCGCGAAGGCAGCCTCGAAATCGCCGTCCCTGGCCGCGACGGCCGCGCCCAGCGTGACGGCATCCTCCAGCGCCTGGCAGGCGCCCTGCGCGAGGTACTGCGTCATCGGGTGCGCGGCATCGCCGAGGATGGTGGCGCGACCGAAGCTCCAGCGCTCGACCGGGTCGCGGTCGGCGGTGGCCCAGCGGCGCCAGGAGGTCGGACGGTCCAGCATCTGGCGGGGACGCGCGTGGATGCCCTCGAAATAGGACAGCACTTCTTCCTTGCTACCGTCGCGCACGCCCCATACCTCCTGCTCGCGGCTGTGGAAGGTCACCACCAGGTTGTACTGTTCGCCGCCGCGCAGCGGGTAGTGCACGAGATGGCAGTGCGGGCCCGCCCAGACCACCGGCGCATTGATCTGCAGGTCGGCGGGCATGTCGGCCACGTCCACCACGGCGCGATACACCACATGGCCGGTCACCCTGGGTTCGTCGCCCAGCAAGGCCTCGCGCACGGCCGATTTCACGCCGTCGCAGCCGATCACCGCATCGGCCCGGTGACGTTCGCCATGCTGGTCGACCACGGTCACGCCGCGTTCGTCCTGCTCCAGGGCGCGCACCTGCGTGGCGGTGCGAAAGCGGATCAGCGCATGGTCCTGCACCGCTTCCAGGATGGAGAGATGGATGTCGGCACGGTGGATGACCGCGTAGGGGTTGCCGAAGCGCTGGCGGTAACGCTCGCCGACATCCACCCTGGCCACTTCGGTGGCGTCGATGGCGTCCATCATCACCAGGTGGTCGGTGAAGACCGAGCGCCTGCGCGCCGCCTCGCCCACGCCCAGCGCGTCGAGCGCGGCAAAGGCGTTGGCGCCGAGCTGGATGCCCGCGCCGATCTCGCCGATCTTCTCGGCCTGTTCGAGCAACTCCACGCGGATGCCCTGCCGGGCCAGCGCCAGCGCTGCGGCCAGGCCGCCGATGCCGCCGCCCACGACGATCACCTTGCGGTCCGTGCTGCGAATGTCATTCATATTGGTCTCCTGGTTGCGGGCCCCGGCCTTGGCGCCGGCTGCCCGCGCTACCGGTTAGCGCGCCGTGTAGTCCGGCTGGCGCTGGGGTTCTGCCTGCACGAACGCAGGGTGTTCGCTGGCGTGACGGTAGACGGCCATGGCGCGCGCAAAGGCGGTGGTGTCGCAACCCATGCGCTGCGCGTTGGCGATCTGCGGCACCAGGCAGCAATCGGCCAGCGTGGGCTGGTCGCCGAAGCACCACGGGCCGCGGCCGTCCCCGGCCAGCAGGCGCTCGACCATGCCCAGGCCGTCCTCGACCCAGTGCCGGTACCACGCGTCCTTCTGCTCCGGCGATGCGCCCAGCTTGTCCTGCAGGTAGCGCAGGACGCGCAGGTTGTTGACCGGATGGATGTCGCAGGCAACGGCATAGCTCAGTTCCAGCACCCGCGCGCGCAGCGCGGGCTCCAGCGGGATCAGGCGCGGCTGCGGGTGGCGGGCATCCAGATAGTCGATGATCGCCAGCGACTGGCCGAGGTGGAAATCGCCGTCCGCCAGCGCCGGTACCGCGGCCGACGGGTTGATGGCGCTCACATAGTCCGCGGCGCGATGCTCGCCGGTGCGGATATTGACCCCCCGGTAGTCGTACGGCAGGCCCTTGAGCGCCAGCGCGATGCGCACGCGGTAGGACGTGGAGCTGTTGAAGAAACTATAGATCTGCACGATGCAGCCCTCCTGCTGAAAGCCGCCGGTACATCAGGCCACGCGCACCGACAACTCGCCCAGGCGCTCCACGCCCACCGCCATCAGGTCGCCCGGCTTGACGGCGCCCACGCCTTCGGGCGTGCCGGTGTAGATCAGGTCGCCCGGTTCCAGGCGGAAGAACTTCGACAGGTCCGCCACGGTTTCGGCCACCGACCAGATCAGGTGGGTCACGTCGCTGCGCTGCTTGTCCGCGCCGTTCACGGTCAGCCAGATCGCGCCCTGCTCGAAATGGCCCACGTCGCCGGCCGGGTGGATCGGGCCGATCGGCGCGGACACGTCGAAGGCCTTGCCGATTTCCCACGGGCGGCCCATCTCGCGCATCTTCATCTGCAGGTCGCGGCGGGTCATGTCCAGGCCCACGGCGTAGCCCCACACATGCTCCAGCGCCTGTTCCAGCGCGATGTCGGAGCCGCCCTTGCCGATCGCCACCACCAGCTCGGCCTCATAGTGGAAGTTGGCGGTCTGGGCGGGGTACGGCAGCGTCAGCGTCTCGCCGTAGGCCACGGGCACCACGGCATCGGCCGGCTTGCAGAAGAAGAACGGCGGCTCGCGGTCCGGATCGAAACCCATTTCACGGGCATGGGCGGCGTAGTTGCGGCCGACGCAGTAGACGCGGCGCACGGGAAACTGATCCTGGCTGCCGACGACCGGAATGGCGACGGTGGCGGGCGGGGTGACAACGAACGACATGCGGAACCTCATGGATAAATGGAAAACGGGAGGGCGTGCCGGCAGGCGCGCGCGGCTCAGGCGCGGCGCCTTGCCTTGCCTGCCGGAAAGCGTGAGATCAGCTGCGCTCTTCGCGCAGCAGGTTGAGCGCGGACAGCACCGGGCGGTCCGAATAGCTGAACAACACCGTATCGTCCAGCGAGGCCAGTTGCACCGGCGCCCATGAGGGCACCACGAAGGTGTCGCGCGGCTCGAACTGGAACTGCGCATCGCCGATGCGCACGGTGCCGCGCCCTTCCACCACGGAATACACGGTGGCATCGGTGCTGCGGTAGGTCTTGCCCTGGAAACCCGCCGGCAGGTACTGCATGAAGGTCGCCATGGTTGGCATCGGCCAGCCGCCGGTGGCGGGATTCACATAACGCAGCTTCACGCCGTCCCAGGCGTCCAGCTCGCCATTGCGGTAAAGCTGGTCGAGCGCCTCGCGGCTGCGGGCATAGGGATAGCTGAAGATCGGCGAAGTCGGATCGGTCACGCGGTGGCGCACCGGCAGCATGTTGTGGCCGAAGCGCGCGAAGCTGTCGCCCTCGGGGCGCAGCACGGGCTGCGAAGCCTCCGGGTAGTTCTCGGCAAAGCCGGCATCCAGGTGCACCAGCAGCGGGATGTCCAGTCCGTCGAGCCAGACCACCGGCTCGCCGCCGTCTTCCAGCGAAGGATTGCCATGGTCGTGCCAGGTCCACGACGGCGTGATGATGAAGTCACCGGGTTGCATGGTGGTGCGCTCGCCGTTGACGGCGGTCCAGGCGCCGCGGCCTTCCACGATGAAGCGCAACGCGGACTGCGTATGCCGGTGGCTGGGCGCGATCTCGCCGGGCAGGATCAGCTGCAGGCCGGCATAGAGGGTAGAAGTGATGCTCGACTTGCCTGGCAGGCCCGGGTTTTCCAGCACCAGCACGCGGCGCACCGCCTCGGCCGCGCTGATGACATTGCCCGCCTGCATCACCAGCGGGCGCACCTCGGCGTACTTCCAGATGGCAGGCTGCGCCTGCGGGCGCGGCTGCGGCGGCACCAGGGCGTGCAGGGATTCCCACAGCGGCGTCATCTGGTTGCGGCCGATGCGGTCGTAGTAGGCCGCGCGCTCTGCATTCCTGTTTGCGTCTGACATGGTTGTCTCCGGATCCTGCGCCGTGGTCCGGCGAGGTGCAGCCGCGGGTGAATGGAAGGATGCGGGCTGCGATGACGTATTTATACTTCCGGAGATATACCCTGTAAAATAATCAATTCCTCTTATCCATATTCCAATGGATATACCTCAAAGGGATAACCCTTATGGATTGGACCCAGCGCCTCCGTCTGCGCAACCTTCAGATGCTGCTCAGCCTGGCCCAGACCGGCAATATGAGCCAGACCGCCGTGGCGCTCAGCACCACGCAGCCGGCCTTGTCGAAGTGGCTCAAGGAACTGGAGGACGACATCGGGCTGCCATTGTTCGAGCGCCATGCGCGGGGCCTGCGGCCAACGCCCTACGGCGAGTCGATGATCGCGCATGCCCGGCGCATCGAAGCGCACCTGGACACCGCCCGCGACGACATGCTGGCCATGCGCGAAGGCGGCAGCGGGCTGGTGGTGCTCGGTACCTCGGGCGCGTCGGCCGCCGATACCGTGCCGCTGGCCGTCACCGCACTGCTGCAACGCCTGCCCAGGGCACGAGTGCGGCTGGTCGAAAGCACCATGAACCTGCTGATGGCGCAGCTCGCGCGCGGCGAGGTCGACATCGTGGTGGGGCGTTCCGCGCCGGAACTGCAGGACGGCCATATGCGCACCGAAGCGCTATACATGGAGCCGATCCACTTCGTGACGCGCCCGCGCCATCCGCTGTTCGAACTGGCGGAGCCCGGCTGGAGCGATGTGCAGGCCTACCGCTGGATCATCTGGCCGCGCGGCACGCCAATCCGCAATACGCTGGAATCCGCCCTGAACGCCGCCGGCAAGAGCATGCCGGCCGACTGCGTGGAATCGAACTCGGTCATCCTGAACCTGACCCTGCTCAACCACAGCAATATGATCGGCGTGGCCTCCCATCGCACCGCGCGGCGGCTGGAACAGCTGGGCGCGCTGCGCATCCTGCCGCTGCGCCTCGCCGGGTTCGGCTCCGTGTCGATGTACTGGCGTGAAGATGGCTTCGGCAGGATTGCCGTCAGTGCCGCCCTGGACGCGTTGCGCCGGGTCGCGGCGCGCTCCGCCCTGGATGCTCCGGACGAGGAGGAAAGAAGCGTATGAGTCGCTTTTCGCCGCGCCGCGATTAGCGGTTTTCCTCCATTTTTTCCGCACATTGCTGCGGTGCACCGGCGCCGGAAAAACGGCCACATCCGCCAGCCCGCCCCAGTGCTGGCCTGGCGGACGCCTCGCCAGCCAAGGTGGCAAGTGCGTCATAATTTCTTGCAGTGCAATATATCGTTTCGCCTGCTTGTCATGACAAGCTTTCGGGCTCAGTGTATGGGGCGTACAGCAGGAGTCCGTCATGAACGCCACCAATCTCGCCTGGCACTACACCACGGGGAGCCATCTACCGACGATCGCCCAGTCCCAAGGGCTGATCCCGACCGCCTTGCCGGTGTCCGCCGGCGCCGCCAAGGTGCTGTGGTTCTCGCGCCGGCAACAATGGGATCCGTCCGCGGCCAAGACCGAATGGAAGCGCCGCGACATGTTCCGCCACCGCCCGCAGGCCGGCCTGCGCGCGCAGGCTCCCCTGTTCCGCTTCGGCCTGCCGCGCAACGACACCCGCCTGCTGCCGTGGCCGGCCATCACCCGCGTGGCAGGCATCGATGTGCCCGAAGCCATGGTCATGGTGACCAAGGGGCTGCGCGCCGGCGCGAACCCGACCGACTGGCTGGGAACGATGTCCGCCATCCCGCTGGCCGACCTGCATTTCCAGGCCTGGGACGGCAAGCAGTGGCAGGACGCCAGCCTGCATGAGCATGAACTGGCGGCGCGCCACGGCGATGCCGCCGCGCCGGCCGCATCGCCGGGCGTGCCGGGCGTCGCGGCCCGCAGGGGCGCGGCACACGATCTGCATTGAGCACGGCCGCGGCACCAGCCGACGAGCACGCTGGCGATGGCGCAGGAGATTCCGGCCGCGGACGCGGAACTGCCGCAGCGGCGCCCGGGCCATTCAAGCCATTCAAGCCATTCAGGCCGTCTTGCCCCGGCTCGCCAGGTGACGCCCCGCGTCCGGCGCAAGGCGGACATAGCCGATCAACGACACCAGCGTCAGGACCCCCGCGAACAGGAAGGCCCAGCGGAAATCGCCGAGGGTGAAATGCGGCATATCGGCCTGGCCGCTCTCCCCGCGCATCGACGCCGCCACGCGCAGCGACAGCGAGCCGAACGCGATGCCCAGGCCGATCGTCATCTGCTGGGCGGCGTTCCACAGCGTGTTGGCGCTGCTCATCTGCGGCTGCGGGATATCGGCATAGGCCAGCGTGGCGAGTGTGGAAAACTGCATCGAGCGCGTCACGCCGTAGACGAACACCACCAGCAGGACCACGGCCAGCGGCGTTGCGGGGGTGAGCAGGCCGCACGCGACGATAAACAGGCTGGCGAAAGCCACGTCCACGATCGCCGTGGTGCGGAAACCGTAGCGGTGCAGCACGCGCGTGGTCAGCGCCTTCATGCCGAGGTTGCCCAGCGCACTGGCCAGCAGCAGCAGGCCCGAGCGGAACGCCGACAGCCCGAAGCCGATCTGGAACAGCAGCGGCATCAGGTACGGCACCGCGCCGATGCCCACCCGCGTGACCGAACCGGTGAGCACCGTGACCGAGAACGTCGGCACGCGCAGCGTGGTGAAGTCGAGCAGCGGATGCGGGTGGCCCGCCGCGTGGCGCACGGCCAGCACGCCCAGCACCAGCCCCGCGGCCACGAAGCCGCCTGCCGTCGCCAGGCTGGAGCCTTGCTGGCTGGCCAGCTCGGTGCCGTACAGGACGAAGGTCAGCGTGGCGCCGCTGAGCAGGAAACCGACCACATCGAGCGGCCTGGGCTCGGTCTCGCGCACGTTGCGGATCATCATCAGCGTGGCGACCAGCGCCGCGATGCCGAACGGCACATTGAGCAGGAAGATCCAGCGCCAGGACGCGTAGGTCGTGATGAAGCCACCGATGGGCGGCCCCACCACCGGCGCCACGATGGCCGGCCAGGTGATGGTGGAGATGGCCTTGATAAGGTGGCGCTTGTCCGTATTGCGCACCACGATCAGGCGCCCCACCGGTACCATCATCGCCCCGCCGATGCCCTGCAGCACGCGCGCCGCGGTGAATTCGGCGAGCCCGCTGGACGCGCCGCACAGCACCGACGCCACCGTGAACACCACGATCGCGGCGCCGAACACGGTCCTGGAGCCAAAGCGGTCGGCCACCCAGCCGCTGACCGGGATAAACACCGCCAGCGCCAGCATGTAGGAAGTCATGCCCAGGCTGAGGTCGTTCGGCCCGACCCCGAACGAGTGTGCCATCTGTGGCAAGGCCGTGGCCAGCACGGTGGTGTCCAGGTACTCCATGAAAAAGGTAGCGGCGACGAGATACGGCAGGAATCTCATCGAGGACTGGCTTTGCGTGGTTTCCATTGACGGGCGTGCGTGGAGCGGCGCGATGCCGTCCGGGGCGGAGGATTGGCAGTCTCGGGAAGCGCACCGGGGCCGGCGCGCCGGGGCAAAAGCGCCATCATACCGGGCATCGCCATTTGCCGTTGCGCCCCGGGCACCCCGCCCTGCCGCGCGCTCAGCCCCGCGGGCGCACCGGATCCACGTGCGTCATCACGTCCAGCACGTCGGTCACCTGCATGGCGCGCCGGCGCGCTTCCACCGCGATGCGGTGGCCCGCCTCCACCGTGATCGCGCCGTCGATCTCCAGATGCACGTCGGCCAGGATGAAGTCGCCCATCTTGCGCGTGCGCAGATCGTGCAGGCCTTGCACGCCGGGGGTGGCGGCCATGGCCTGGCGGATGGCTTCCACGGTCTGCGCGTCGACGGCGCCGTCCATCAGGTCATGCAGCGCCGACCACGAGAAGCGCCAGCCCATCTTGCTCACCATCAGGCCGACCACCAGCGCCGCGATCGGATCCAGCATGTGCATGCCCAGCATATTGCCGCCGACCCCCAGCGCCACCACCAGCGAAGACGCCGCGTCCGAGCGCGCGTGCCAGGCATTGGCCACCAGCATGCCCGAGCGCACGCGCTGCGCCACCGCCAGCATGTAGCGGAACAGCAGTTCCTTGGCCACCAGCGCGCCCAGCGCCACCCACAGGGCAATGCCCTTGACCGCCTGCAGCAATTCGGGATGCTCGAGCTTCTGCACCGCCGTCCACAGCATGCCGACGCCCACGGCCAGCAACAGCACGCCGATGGCCAGCGAGGCGGCCGTTTCGAAACGCTGGTGGCCATACTGGTGATCGGCATCCGCGCCCTTGCGGCTATGGTGGCTGGCGAACAGCACCACGAAGTCCGAGACCAGGTCCGACAAGGAATGCACGGCGTCGGCGATCAGCGCCTGCGAGCCAGCGACCAGCCCGGCCACCATCTGGGTGCAGGACAGCAGGATATTCACCCCGACGCTGACCCAGGTGCTGCGGCGCGCCGCCGCCGACTTGGCGGGCGTGTCGGGGGCGTCTTTCTCGTTGATTGCGTGGGCTTCGGCCTTCATGCGTTCCATGTCTTCAGTGCGTGCCGCGGTTTGCCTGCGTCCCCGGCGCGCGGGTCCGCCCGAGCCGTTCCAGCCATTCGAACAAGACCATGCCCGCCAGCATGGCCAGCACGAAAACCATGCCCTGCCACACGCCGGAGCCCAGCAGCACCAGCGCCGGGCCCGGGCAGATGCCCGCCAGTCCCCAGCCGATGCCGAACAGCAGGCTGCCGGCGAGCAGGCGCCGGTCGATCTGGCGCGTGGCGGGCAGCTGCATGGGCAGCCCAAGCCATGACGCGCTGCGCCGCCGCGCCAGCGCGAACGCCGCCAGGCCGACCGCGACGGCGCCGCCCATCACCAGTGCCAGCGAGGGATCCCAGGCCCCCGCCAGATCGAGAAAGCCAAGCACCTTGGCCGGATTCGCCATGCCGGCCAGGATCAGCCCGAAGCCGAACACCAGGCCGGCCAGCAGCGCAGACAGCAAGGGCGCGACACGGCGAACCAGAGGGAATGGGGAAGCACGTACTGTCATCTCAGCCGCCCCACAGGTGGCGAACGCCATAGACAGTGGCGAAGCCGGCCGCCATGAACGCCAGCGTGGCCACCAGTGAACGCGGCGACAGCCGGGACAGTCCGCACACGCCATGCCCGCTGGTGCAGCCCGCGCCGTAGCGGGTGCCCACGCCGACCAGCAGGCCGGCCACGACCAGCACCCCGGTGCCCGCCTCGACGTGGATCCCGGGCAGGGCCGCGAACAAGCGCCAGGCCAGGGGCGCGCCGAGCAGGCCCGCCACGAAAGCCAGCCGCCACGCCACCTCCCGCCGCGCGGGGCGCAGCAGCCCGCCCACGATGCCGCTGATGCCGGCGATGCGTCCGTTGCACAGGACAAGGAGGGCCGCGGCCAGCCCGATCAGCAAGCCGCCGGCCAGCGCGGGCAGCGGCGTGAAATGCGCCCAGTCGATAGTCATGGTGAGCCCTTGGTGGTCCAGTCAGTGCGACATGAATACGGGGATGTCGGCCTGCCGCATCAGCGTGCGCGTCGTGCCGCCGGTGACCAGCTCGCGCAGCCGCGCGTGGCCGTAGCCGCCTGCGACCAGCAGGTCGGCCTGCAGGGTGCCCACCGCCTCCAGCAACAGCGGCCCGGGCCGCTGGCTGCCGCTCACGGCATGCACCGAGGCGGCGATGCCGTGCCGCGCCAGGTGCGCGCACAATGCTTCGGCGGTGGCGGGCGGCTGGAGCACGCCGGCGTCCGCGCCAGTGGCCGATACCACGGTCACGCGCGCGGCCTCGCGCAGCAGCGGCATGGCGTCGGCCACCGCGCGGGCCGCTTCCCGGCCACCATCCCAGGCGATCGCGATGTGCCCGCAGGACAGGCTGCGCACGCCGGGCGGCACCAGCAGCACCGGCCTGCCCGCTTCCAGCATCACGTATTCGGCGGTCTGCGCCACCAGCACGGGCAGCGCTTCCGGGCCCGCCAGCCGGGCCAGCACGATCAGGTCGGCCAGCCGGCCTTCCCTGGCCAGCGCCCAGCCCGTGTCTTCCTCGACGACGCGGTGGGCGCAGCTCACCGCGGGCGCCGTCTCCTGCATGACGCGGTGGAAGTCGGCACCGGCGGCGGCACCCTGCGCCAGCAACTGGCGCCTCGCCAGCTCGGCATAGCGGCCAGCATCATCGCCGGCGCCGCGGAACGGCTCGAGCCGCATGCCGGTCGCGGTCAGGCCGGTCACATGCGCCGCGCTGCGCTGCGCCAGCCCGGCCGCCAGCCGCACGCGATCGGCGCAGCCGGGGTCCGGGCCAAGTTCGACCAGCAGGCTCTTGTATTCCATCATGTCGGTGGCTCCGGGCGGAAGACGGTTGGCGGTTGACGGTTGACGGCTGCGAAACGCGCCGCGGCCAGGGGCAACGCGGCGTGCACTGCCGGGACTCGCCGCAATTATGCCAAGGCCAGGCGCCGCGTGGCAGGCCATTCGCCACCTGCCGGCCCAGACCGGCCCGCACCGTGCCGGGCCGGGCCGGGCCAGCGCCGAAAAAATAACTTCAGGTTCCAGCCCCGGATGCCGATAGCTGTCCCAGAGCCGAGTCATTGTCCCGCGAGGCCAAGCCGGGGCGGGCAGGCATTATCGGTCGTTAGCGACGCATACTCACTCATGTCAGACAGAGACAAAGCGCTCAGCATAGCCGACCCACATCAGCTGTTCCGCAACTCGCTCGAGCAGGCCACCGACGCTGTCTTCGTCCTGAACGCAGACAACCATGTGCTCTTCCTCAACGCTGCGGCGGAAGCGCTCTATGGCGCGAGCCGCAAGCAGGTCGTTGGCATGGATGCCGCGACGGTGGTGCAGCGGCTGCCCGCCGGCGCCGCGCCCGGCGCGCACCCGGGGCCGGCCGGCGAGCACGGCGAGCCCCTGCCGGCGGTGCAGATCCTGCGCGCGGATGGCCAGGTGCGCTTTGGCTTCGTCGCGGAATCGAGCACCACGCTGGGCGATGTCACCCTGCGCACGCTGCTGGTCAAGGTGGCCGGCGGCGCCGGCGCACGCCGCGAAGACCATCCGGTGCTGTCCGTGATCGCCGACGAGATCGACAGCGCGGTCCTGGTGGTGGATGCCGACTGGCGCATCGTCTATGTCAACGCCGGCCTGACGCGCATGCTCGGCTACGCGCCGCACGACATGGTAGGCAGGATGCCCTGCGAGGTCCTGGCCGGCGAATTCACCAATATGGCCGCCATGCAGCGCCTGCAGGCCAACCGTCCCACGCCGGGCGTGGAACGCCACGAGGCCCTGATCTACGCGAGCTGCGGCAGCCCGCTGTGGGTATCGGCCACCGTGCGGCATCTGGTCAGCACCGCGGGCCAGCACCACCACGGCATCGTCATCCTGTCCGACATCACGCAGAAAAAGACCTACGAGCTGCTCCAGCGCAAGGTGCTGCACGCCATGGTGATGGAACAGCCCCTGCCGGCCGTGCTGGAGCTGATCTGCCAGGAGGTGCAGCGCGTGGCGCCTTCGGTGATCGCCACGGTGCTGCGCGTGGATAGCGAACGGCGCCTGCGCCCGCTGGCGGCGCCGGCACTGCCGCCCGAGTATGCGGCCGTGCTCGACGGGCTGCGCATCGGCCCGCAGGTGGGCTCCTGCGGCACCGCCGCCTGGCTGGGCGAGGCGGTGGTGGCCAGCGATATCTCCACCGATCCGCGCTGGGTGGATTATCGCCACCTGGCCTTGCCGCTCGGCCTGGCGGCCTGCTGGTCGTACCCGATCAAGGCCGGCGACGGCCGCGTGCTTGCTACCCTGGCCTTCTATTTCCGCAGCGTGCGCGCGCCCGACGCCTTCCACCAGCAGGTGGTGGAGGTGTGCGCTTCGCTGTGCAAGCTGGCTTTCGAGCGCGACGACGCCGCCGAACGGATCCAGCAGCTTGACCAGTACGACTCCCTCACCGGCCTGCCCAACCGCAGCCTGCTGCAGCGCCAGGCCGGCAAGCTGCTGCTGGCCACGCGCCAGGCTGGCGCGGCGCTCAGCGTGCTGTTCGTCGACCTGGACCGCTTCAAGTACATCAACGACTCGCTCGGCCACAGCGGCGGCGACAAGATGCTGCGCGAGGTGGCCAAGCGCCTGACCGCCCATGCCGGCGAGAGCGCGCTGGTGGCGCGCCTGTCGGGCGACGAATTTGCCCTGGTGCTGCCGGAATCCGACCGCACCAAGACCATCGCCACGGGCCAGCGCCTGCTGGCCGCGCTGCGCCTGCCGCTGCGCATCGACCATGCCAGCATCGCCCCCTCGGCCAGCATCGGCATCAGCCTGTTCCCGTCGGACGGCGACACGCTGGACTACCTGCTGCATTGCGCCGAGATGGCCATGTACGACGCCAAGGCAGCCGGGCGCAATCTGTTCCGCTTTTTCAGCATCGAGATGAACTGGGCCGCGCAGGAGCGCCTGGCCCTGGAGTCGGCCCTGCGCGAAGCGCTGCTGGGCAACGAGCTGCACCTGAATTTCCAGCCACAGGTATTCCTCAGCGACGGCCGGCTGTATGGGCTCGAAGTGCTGGTGCGATGGCACCACCCGCATTTCGGCAAGGTCCCGCCCGACCGCTTCGTGCCGCTGGCCGAAGACAGCGGCCTGATCGGCACGCTGGACCGCTGGGTGCTCGAGCGCGCCTGCGCGCAGATGGCCGCCTGGCGCCGCGACGGCATCCCGGTGCCGACCATCTCCGTGAATATCTCCCCGGCCAGCTTCCGCGACCCGGCGCTGGCCGGCCATGTCGCCGAGACGCTGTCGCGGCACGGCCTGCCCGCCCAAGCGCTGGTGCTGGAGATGACCGAAGGCCTGCTGATGGAAGACGATGCCGGCATCGCCGCCACCGTGGCCGCCATCCACGCGCAGGGCGTGCGCCTGTCGATGGACGACTTCGGCACCGGCTACTCGAGCCTGGGCTACCTGCGCCAGCTACCGGTGCACCAGCTCAAGCTCGACAAGAGCTTCGTGATCGACCTGGAGAGCGACGCCGCCGCGCGCGAGCTGGCCAGCGCCGTGATCCGCATTGGCGACAGCCTGAAGCTCGCGGTGGTCGCCGAAGGCGTGGAGAACGAGGCCCAGCGCCAGTTCCTGCTCGCGCAGGGCTGCCACATGGGCCAGGGCTACCTGTTCTCGCGTCCGCTGGACGCCGGCGCGGTAGCGCAATGGATCAACACGCCGCGGCCGCTGGAGCGCCCCGCGCCACCGCCCGGCCATTCGCTGCGATAGGCGCCGCACCCGGCGGCGGCGGCCCGAGGGCCGGGGCCTGCGCGCGCGGGGCCTACTTCGCCGCCGGGCGCTTTTCCAGCAGCGGCTGGCTCACGCCCTGCACGCCCACCAGGCCAAGCACGGTGGTGAGCCCGACCTGGGCGCCTTCCCAGGCGTTGGCCGGGTCATACCATTCGTCGCGCGCGTGGAAACCGCCGGTCTTGCCGCCGCTGCCGATGATGATGGCCGGAATGCCGAGCGCCATCGGCACGTTGGCGTCGGTGCTGCCGCCGCGCAGGCTGGGCTTGCCCTTGCCGTAGCCGTCGATGGCGCGCACCGCGGCCTGCACGATCACCGCGTCGGGCGGCGTGCGGCCGGCCGGGCGGTCACCGATCTGGCGCACCTGGTAGGTGATCTGGCTGCCGGCGTGGGCCGGGTGCCAGCGCCGGTTTTCCTCGGCCACGCCGGCATCGATCGCCGCCATGATCTGCTTTTCCGTCTCGAGCAGCGACGGCGTGGCGTTGGAGCGGATATCCACGGCCATGCGCGCATCGCCGGCAATCGCGTTGACCGACGTGCCGCCGCCTACGGTGCCCACGGTGAAGGTGGTCTTGGGATCCTCGGGCGGACGTACGTCGCTCACCTTGGCGATCGCGCGGCCCATCGCATGGATGGCGCTGGGCAGGCCGAACGCGCCGAAGCTGTGGCCACCGGGGCCGCGGAAGGTCACTTCGTAACGGTGGCTGCCGGTGCCCAGCGCCAGCACGCGGTCGCCCTCGCCCGGCTCCATCCCGACCATGCCGTCGATCTCCGGATGATCGCGGAACACCGCCTTCATGCCACGCAGGTTGCCCAGCTCTTCCTCGCCCACATTGCCCACGAAGACCAGGTCGCCGACGGTGCGGACATTGTTGTCGTTGAGCACCTTCAGCCACGACAGCAGCACGGTCAGGCCGCGCGTGTCGTCCGAGATGCCGGGCGCGTACAGGCGGCCGCCGCGCGGCTTGACGGTGACGTCGGTGCCCTCGGGGAACACGGTGTCGAGGTGGGCGGAGATCAGCAGCACGGGGCCGTTGCCGCTGCCCTTGCGGGTCCCGATGGCGTTGCCTTCGGCGTCGAGATGGGCGTCGGCCAGCCCCAGCGCCTTGAGGCGGCCCAGGAAATATTCGGCGCGGGCGCGCTCCTTGAAAGGCGGCGCGGGGATCTCGGTCAGGGCCTTGAGGTCGCCCAGCGAGCGCGCATCGTCCGCCTTCACATCGGCCAGGACCTTCTTGAACAATGGATCGGCTTCCAGGCTGGCGTAGGCGCGGTCCACCGCGGGCGACACCGCCGGCACCGGAATGGTCTGCGCGAAGGCCGGCGTGGCGGCCAGCACCAGCGCCGCGAGGGTCAGCGAGAACGGGCGGGACGCGATGGCATCGGGTTGGGGGCGTGCTTGCATGTTGTGGCAATGGCTCCGGTGACGTTGGGTCGATGGGCTGAGATGGGGGCGCGCGCGCACGACGCGGGCCAGGCGAGGCGCCGCCGCGTGCGGGCGAACCGCCATTCTGCCAGCGGATGGCCTCCGGCGTGGCGTATCGGGCATGCCGGCGCAAGGCCCGGGGTGGATTACCATCTGAGGCAAACGCCCACGGCCCCACGGCCGCCCACGGAACCCGCCATCATGCCGATCCCTTACCTGCGCAGCCTTGCCGGACGCCGGCGCAGCCCGCAGGCCAACCGGCAGCTCGCCTGCTACCTCAGCTTCGTCGCCGGCGCCACCAACGCGGGCGGCTTCCTGGCGGTCCAGCAGTACACCTCGCATATGAGCGGCATCGTCTCCGCCATGGCCGACCACCTCGCGCTCGGCCAGGTGGCGCTGATCCTGGAAGGGCTTGGCGCGCTGCTGTCGTTCGTGGCGGGCGCCGCGACCTCGGCCATCCTGATCAACTGGGCGCGGCGCGAAGACCTCCACAGCGAATATGCCCTGCCCCTGCTGCTGGAGGCCGTGCTGCTGTTGTGCTTCGGCTTGCTCGGCGGCAACCTCGGGACCCACAAATGGATCCTCGGCACGGCCACGGTGATGTTGCTGTGTTTCATCATGGGCCTGCAGAACGCCATGATCACCAAGGTCTCCAATGCCGAGATCCGCACCACCCACATCACCGGCATGGTCACGGATATCGGCATCGAACTCGGCAAGCTGTTCTACTGGAACGCGGCCGGCGCCGGCCGGCCGCCGGTGCTGGCCAACCGCGCCAGGCTGCGCACGCTGGCCACGCTGGTGGCGCTGTTCTTCATCGGCGGCGTGACCGGGGCGCTGGGATTCAAGCATCTGGGCTTCAGTGCCACGCTCTGGCTGGCGGCGCTGCTGCTGGCGCTGGCCGTGGTGCCGGTGGCCGACGACGTGCGCGGCCACCTGCTGCGCCTGGGCGCGTGCTGGCGCGGCTGGGCCCGCGATGCGCTGCGCGATGTGCATGCCCTGTGGCTGGCCGCGCGCGACGCGCGCACGCCCTGGTATGCGAAGGCAATGGCCCTGCTGGTGGCGGGCTACGCGCTGTCCCCGATCGACCTGATCCCGGATTTCATCCCCGTGCTGGGCTACCTGGATGACGTGGTGCTGGTCCCGCTCGGCGTGCTGCTGGCCGTACGGATGATCCCGCCCGAGCTGATGCACGAATACCGCGCGGCAGCCGTTGCTGCACAGCAACGCCCCCGCAGCCGGGCCGCGGCGGTGGTGATCGTGGTGTTGTGGATTTGCACTACCTTGCTGGCTGCGGGGCTGCTTGCCCGCCACTTTGGCTGGATCTGAAGTGGCGCTTCGAATCCTTGCGCCACAAAGGGTTCGCGCGGACACATTCCCTTGCATTTGCCCTGCCCCCGGCTCACTACACTCGAATCATCGAGCGGCACAAACCGCCTATCCAGAGCCAGCAACGCATCATGCAGCAAGAAGCCAATATCCCCACCGTGATCGGCCTGCAGGGCCTGCGCGATCTCGCGGCCCTGCTGACCACCGGATCCCTGCTCCAGCGCGCCACCCTGCAGGTCATCGCCGAGTACGAGCGCGAGGCGCGCAGCTCCGAAGACCGCTACTGCGCCCTGCGCCATTGCTGGGACTAGGTCGCTCAGGCAACACGGGCGGCACGGGCGGCACAGACAACACAGGGCAACACAGGGCAGCGCAGGCGGCAGCCCCCGCTCCCCCGCTCAGTGCTTGCAGGCCAGCGGCGAGCGCACGCCACCGTCGCGCACCAGCGGCAGGATGGTCGGCGCCAGCGATCTCAGCAGCGCCACCGACAAGGCACTCGTGAAGTTGTAGCGTGCCGCATAGGGTTCCTGCACGTAGGCGGTGACATTGCCGAAGTAGCGCTCGCCAAGGAAAAACACGAAGGTGGCCGAGCGGCTGACCACGCGCGACGAGATCAGCCTGCCGCCCGGCCCGTAGACCTCGTAGCGGTGGTCGCCGGTACCGGTCTTGCCGCCGGCCACGATGCCGCTGCTGCCCAGCGCGGTCCGCAGCGACCCCGCCGTGCCCGACTGCACCACGCCCACCAGCGCCGCGCGCACCACCGTGGACAGTTCCTCGCTCAGCAGCCGCTTGCCCTCCATGCCCAGTCCGAAATCGGTGGCATACGGCGTGCCTTGCGCAAAGTCCAGGTTGCGCAGCGCGGTGGCCTGCTGGCGCACGCCGTTGTTCTGGATGATGCCGACCAACTCGGCCAGGGCCGCCGGGCGGTCGCCGGCGGCGCCGATGGCCGAGGCATAGGACGGCGTGATGGCGCTGAACGGATAGCCCAGCCGCTGCCAGCGGCGCGCGATCTCGGCGAAGGCCTGGCGCTCGAGCTGCCCGCGGATGCGCCGGGTCTGGCCGCCCGGATTGCGGGTCTTGAACAGCCAGGCGTAAACCTCCTGGCGCTGCTCGGTGCTGTCGCGCAGGACCTCATCCAGGCTGGCATCGGGGCGCTCGCGCAGGTAGTCCAGCAGCCATAGCTCGAGCGGATGCACGCGCGCCAGGTAGCCGCGATCGTTCAGGTTGAAGCTGCGCGGGCCGTACTTGTTGTACATCTTGGCCAAGACTTCGTCGGTCAGCGGCGCGCCCGCGATCTTCGGCAGCGTGGCCCGCATGGTCTTGCTGAACTGCTCGAGGTCGGCGTCCGGCTCGATGCTGCGCAGCGTGACCGCCAGCCCGACCTGGCTGAAGCGCCGGTTCTCCAGCGCGCGCCGGACCCGCTCCGGCCAGGTCTTGCCGCGGTACTTGCCGTAGAAGGCGCGCAGGTAGTCGCTGCCTTCCTTGTCGGCAAAGCGCACCAGGTAGCCACGGCGCTGCGGCGCGGCCGGGTTGTTGAGCCATTCGTCGGCATCGGGATGCAGCCGGTAGGTCTCGTAGCGCACGATGTCGCGCATCAGGCGGACAAAGACCAGGTTGACCGAATGCTCGAAGGCTTCGCGCACCGGCATGATCTTCAGGTTTTCCCAGCGCTCGAAATTGGTGAAGGTTTGCAGCCCGCCGCCGGTGAAGAAGGCTTCGCCCGCGCCGCCGGAATACTTGCGCAGCATGGCGGCATCCAGTATGGCGCGCAGGCTCTTGTCCGGCGCGGTGAGCATGAAGTTCTGCACCCACAGGCTGAGCGCGTCGAGCTTGGCCGGCTTGACCTCCTTGAGTTGCTCGGGCGTTATCGAGGAGAACTTCTCGTGCAGCTCCGAGATGATCTCCAGGTAGGCCACCAGGGTGCGCAGCTTGGCGGTCGAGCCCAGGTTCAGCCGCGCGCCGCGGTTGAGGTCGAATGGCAGGTCGAGGTTGTCGGCCTGTACGCGCAGCAGGTTGGCGCCACCGATGCGCTCGTACAGGGTGAAACTGATCGCCAGGCGGCCGGGGTCGTCGCCCTCGCGCAGGAGGTTGTGCCCGTATAGCCCGGTGGCGCGCGCGCCGTCGCGCGTGCCGGCCTTCAGCAGGGCATCGGTCACCACGCCCTGCAAGGTGGTGTTGATGGTGCTGTGCGCGGTCAGGTCGAGCCGGTCCAGCTCGTAGCTGCTGTCCAGGTTGAGGTAGCGCAGCAGGTCCGTGCGCACGCCGCTGATGGCCTTGCGCGACACAAAGGAGATCTCCGGGCGATCCTGCGCGCCGGCGGCCAGCTTCAGCGGCTGGGCCAGCGAGGCGTCGCGCAGCCAGGGCGGGATGGCGCCGGCGGCCGAGAGCAGCCGGATATAGCTGTCGGTCAGCGTGGACAGCGTGGCGGTATCGCGCCGCAGGAAATGCGACGGGCCGCGCTGCGCGATGATCAGCGAAAGCGCTTCCTTGAACACGCGGGCCTGCTTCTCGCCCTGCTCGCCGGCGGCCTGCCCGCTGTCCGGTCCCGGCCCCGCGCCGGCGGCGCCGGCCAGCAGCCGGTTGGTCTCGTCGAAATCCTGCCCGTACCAGGCCCACAGCCCGTCGCCCAGCCCGTTGACCTCCCCGAGGCCGGGGCGCGCCGACAGCGGCACGGTGTTCAGGTAATCCAGCAGGATGCGCTGGCGCGCGCCGATGGTGTCCGGGCCGTCGAGATAGGCCCGCATGGACGCGCTCGCCATCTGCTTGAGCTTCTCGCGCGGCGAGCCGGTGCGCCCGGCGCGCGAATGACGGTATTTCTCGATCTGGGTGGCCAGCGTGCTGCCGCCGGGCGCCTCGTGGCGCTCGTTGAAGAAACGCAGCCCCTGGTCCATCGCGGCGCGCGTAAAGCGGCGCACGTCCAGCGCGGGGTTGCGAGTGGGAAACTCCGGATCGAGCAGGTCGCGGTTCTCGATATAGAGCAAGGCGTTCACCAGCACCACCGGAATGTCATGGAAGCTGCCATAGGCGCGGCGCGGCACGCTGCGGACATTGAATGGCTCGTCATTGCAGTCGAGCAGCTCCAGCCCTGCGAAGGTCTTCTCGCGGTACGGCGCAAACAGCCCGGAATCGGTCAGCTCCAGCATGCGGTCGGACCAGCGCGCCTGCCGCTCGCGCTTGTAGCCGCGCGCTTCCAGCAGCTCGGTGAACTGCGGCAGGCGGCTATAGCCGAAACGCACGTCATAGGGCCCGTCTTCCGGGAAACGGATGCGCTCGCTCGGCCCCGGCGCTTCTTCGTAGGCCACGCCCTTGACGCGCCCGCTGAAGTAGCGTGCCTGCAGGCGCGAGGTGGCAAGTTCCTCCGCGACGATCGCGCACAAAACGTAGATGCCCCCCACGAGCAGGGCCAGTATCACGAGCCTGGGCCAGAGACGTCGTCGCACGATTCAGGTCCGTTTGCGAGGAAACCGGGGAATGCCCGGCGCTTCGGCCAATGCTGGCATGCTGGCCGCCTGCTGGCAACGATGGCACCATTCAGGCGCCCTCGTCACAGCGTATACCCTAGTCCAATGGGGCCTAACGCACAAAGTGCGCGTGCTGCATCTTGACCACGGAAGCTGCGGCGTGCCGTGGACAAGCCGGAAAGCGCCTCGCGTGGCGGCAGCCACCGCCGGCGAATGCCCGGACCGGACTCCGGACCGGGCGCCTTCGCCCGCGGGCGCGACGCGGCGCCGCCGGGGGCCAGTGCCGCGCCGCGCCCGCGCGGGTGAACGCCGACGCACCCCGGCAACGGTGCCTTCGGTTTGATCTGGCGCAAAAATCCGGCACCCGCGCGCGCGGCGACCATCAAGTCCTGACCGCGCCGTCCGTTAGCGTAAGGATCCCAATTTCCGGCCTGTCCCGGCCTGTTCCCGAGCATGAAAAACCTGAGCGTACGCACAGCCTTGCTGGCGATTCTGGTGACCTTTGCATTGATGATCGTGTTCGGCGCGGTGGTCGGCGTGTTCGCCCTCGGCGCCGCCAACCAGGCCACCGGACGCGTGCAGCAGCTCTCGGCCAGCACCCTGCTGCTCAACGATGCCTACAAGGACATGACGCGGGCCCGCTCCGCGCTGACCCGCGCCTATGCCTCGGCGCGCGAAGGCGGCGGCGACGTGAATGCCAGCGCGCTGGAATCCGCCGCCAAATCGCTGGGCCGCTCGGCACAGCAGATGCAGCGCTTCGCCGCGCAGCCCGCGCAGGAAGGCGAGGCCGACGGCCAGCGCCGCCTGCTCGCCGAGGCCGCGCAGCGGCATGCCGGCGCGGTCGAACGCGCCGCCGCGGCGCTGCGCGCGGGCGACCCTGCCGGCTATGCGGCGATCAACGACAAGGAGATCACGAGCTCCGGCGCCGATTTCTCCGGCGGCGTGGAACGGTTCCAGCAACAGGCGAGCGAACTCGCCCAGCACGAAACCGAGGCCAGCAGCGCGCGCTACCGCCTGGTGGTCAAGCTGGTGGCGGTCGGCATCGCCGCCGCGCTGGCCTTGATCGTGGCCGTGCACCTGGGCCTGCGCGCCTTCGTGGTGGCGCCGCTGGCCGCCGCCGCCGAGCATCTCGACCGCGTGGCCGAGGGCGACCTGACCCAGCGCGCCGAAGCCGCCAGCGGCAACGAGGTCGGCCGCGTGCTGGGCGCCGTGGCGCGCATGCAGGCGGCGCTCACCCGCACCGTCAGCCAGGTGCGCGCCAGCTCGGACTCCGTCAATATCGGCGCGCGCGAGATCGCCGCCGGCAATACGGACCTCTCCTCGCGCACCGAACAGCAGTCCGCGTCGCTCGAACAGACCGCCGCCAGCATGGAGCAGCTCACCTCCACCGTCGGCAACAACACCGAAAGCGCACGCCAGGCCAGCGAGCTGGCCGCCGAAGCGGCCCGCCTGGCCACGCGCGGCGGCGACGACGTGCGCGGCGTGGTGCAGACCATGGGCGATATCAGCAGCAGTTCGCAGCGCATCGCCGACATCATCGGCGTGATCGACGGCATCGCCTTCCAGACCAATATCCTGGCGCTCAACGCCGCCGTGGAGGCCGCCCGCGCCGGCGAGTCGGGCCGCGGCTTCGCCGTGGTGGCGGGCGAGGTGCGCGCACTGGCGCAACGCAGCGCGCAAGCCGCGCGCGAGATCAAGAACCTGATCGACGATTCCGCCGGCAAGGTCGCCGCCGGCAATGCGCTGGTGGCCCAGGCCGGCCAGACCATGAGCGAGACCGTGGACGCCGTGCAGCGCGTGGCGAGGATCGTGGAAGACATCTCGGCGGCCTCGCTCGAGCAGAGCGCGGGCATCGTCCAGGTCAGCCGCGCGGTGACGCAGATGGAGGACGTCACCCAGCAGAACGCGGCGCTGGTGGAACAGGCCGCGGCCGCGGCCGGCTCGCTGGAGACGCAGGCACGGCAGCTGGCCGAGGCGGTGGGCGCGTTCCGGCTGGCGCCGGCGGCCTGAGCGGCGGCAGTTCTCCGGGGCGCCGGCGCCACGCCGCCGCCCCCGGGTCCGTCATCCCGCCAGCCCGCGTTGCAAGGTGGTCTTGAGCATCGAGAAGACCTGGCGCGCGACCGGGTTGGCCGCGTTGGGCCGGGCCCACAGGTAATACGTCACGTCCGGCAGGCGCGGCAGGCCATCCTTGTCGCCCAGCACCCGCATGTCCGCGCCGAGCAGATCGATGCTGCGGGCGGTGATGCCCAGCCCCGCGCGGATCGCTGCCTTGATGCCGATCAGGCTGGGCGCCAGGTATGCCGCGCGCCACGGCACGCCAGCCTCCTTGAGCGCCTCGAGCGCCAGCTTGCGGAACAGGCTGGGCTCGTCGGCCAGGATCAGCGGCACGGTGCTGCCTTGCTCGTAGGCAAAATCCGCCGCGCATACCCAGATGGTGGGCGAAGTGCGCAGCACCAGGCCGTCCAGGCTGGCGTCTTCGCGCGTGGACACCGTCAGGTCGATCTCGCCGCGCCGCAGCGACTCCATCAGGAAGGGGCTGCGCCCCACGTGAATCTCCAGCCGCAGCGCCGGCGACGCCTTCGCGATATGCGACAGCAGCGGCGGCAGCATGGTGTCGGCCACGTCGTGCGGTGCGCCGATGCGCAGCGAGCCGGTCAGGTCGCCCTCGCGCAGCACGCGCAGCGCTTCGTCGTTCAGGCCGAGCAGCTGCCGCGCATATTCCACCAGCTTGTTGCCGTGCCGGGTGAGCTGCTTGCCGCGCCCCTGCCGCTCGAACAGCGCCAGCGCCACCTGTTCTTCGAGCCGCTGCATCTGCTGGGTCACGGCGGACTGCGTGCGGTGCAGGCGCTCGGCGGCGGCGGCGAAGGTGCCGTGGTCGGCAATGGCGACCAGGGTGCGCAGCAGGTCCAGATCGAGATTACGCATTCATTAGACTTGCTTAAGTGTTTTCATGGCTGATTTAGTGGTTTCGGGCGGCTGTCTTCATTAAAGTGAAACCCAGCAACGATAGCCAGCGCCCCGCAAACCCCGAAACATCAAGATTCAGCAAGGATTCTAAAGACATGTCGATCGTACAACAACGCCAGGAAGCCGTTGGGGACACCATCCGATCCATCAAGGAAATCGTAGCCGGCGGCGTTACGCGCGCTTCGCTGGCGGCCGTGCTGGGCCAGGTCGAGGCGCTCGCGGCGCGCCCGCAGTTGTGGGCCGAGAGCGAGTTCGCCCCGCCCGAGGAAGGCGAGCGCCAGGCCCGCTACCTGATCGCCGAAGACCCGGACCAGACCTTCGCGCTGTACCTGAACGTGATGCGGCCCGGCAAGCGCATCCCGCCGCACAATCACACCACCTGGGCCTGCGTGGCCGGCGTGGTGGGCACCGAGTTCAACGACGTCTACCTGCGCACCGACGACGGCAGCGAACCGGGCGTCGGCACGCTCGCGCACTCGCACACGGTGGAAGTCGGCCCCGGCGGCGGCATCGCGCTGCTGGCCGACGACATCCACTCCGTGGAGATCCGCGGCGACAGCGTGATCCGCCACCTGCATATGTACGGCCGCGCGCTGGAAACCCTGACCGAGCGCCTGTCCTTCGACCTCGAGACCGGGCGCTGCCAGGTCATGAGCATGGGCGTCAAGACACGGCGCTGAGCGGCACCGGGCTGGTGCACCGCACCAGCCCCGCACCCTCCGGGGCCGCCCCGGATCCCCATTCGAACGCATTACCGCTTGCCTTCCGCCCTTAGCACGGCCAGGAGGTCAGGCCCCCTTCTTGCCTGGACAAACACACATGCCGGACAACGCTCACGACCTGCCCCGCCACATCGACCCCGCCACGCTCAAGACCTGGCTGCACGGCGAAGGGGAAATCGCCCTGTTCGATATCCGCGAGCACGGCCAGTATGGCGAAGGCCATCCCTTCCATGCGGTGCCGCTGCCGTACAGCCGGCTGGAACTCGAGATCGGCCGCCTGGCGCCGAATACGGCTGCGCGCATCGTGCTGGCCGACGATGGCGACGGCGTGGCGGCGCGCGCCGCGCGGGCGCTGGCCGGCCTCGGCTATGCGCAGGTATTCGTGCTCGCGGGCGGCGTGCCGGGCTGGCAGGCTGCCGGCCATGCGCTGTTCGCCGGCGTCAACGTGCCCTCCAAGACCTTCGGCGAACTGGCCGAGCATCACTACGGCACGCCGCGCGTATCGGCCGCGGAACTGGCCGCCATGCAGGCCGGGGAGCGCCCGCCGGTGGTGCTCGACGGACGGCCCGTGGCGGAATTCCGCAAGATGAATATTCCGGGCGCGATCTGTTGCCCGAACGGCGAACTGGCCTACCGCCTGCGCGACCTCGTGCCCGACCCCGCCACGCCCGTCGTGATCAACTGCGCCGGGCGCACCCGCAGCATCATCGGCGCGCAGACGCTGATCAACTTCGGCGTGCCGAACCCGGTGTTCGCGCTGGAGAACGGAACGCAGGGCTGGTACCTGAACGATTTCAAGCTGGAGCATGGCGGCACGCGGCGCTACCCGGACAACGCCGTGCCGTCGGGGCTGGCCGATGCCCGCGACGCCGCGCAAGCCATGGCCACGCGCTTTGCCGTGCCGCGCATCGGCGCCGCCGAAGCCGCTGCCTGGCTGCGCGACGCCTCGCGCACCACCTTCCTGTGCGATGTGCGCACGCCGGAGGAATTCGCCGCCGGCTCGGTGCCCGGCGCGCAAAGCACGCCCGGCGGCCAGCTGATCCAGGCCACCGACCAGTACGTCGGCGTGCGCCGCGCGCGGCTGGTGCTGATTGACGCCGATGGCGTGCGGGCCACCGTGGTGGCGAGCTGGTTGCGCCAGATGGGCCATGACGCAGTCGTGCTCGAAGGCGGGCTCGATGCCGCCCGCCCGGCACAGCTGGCCGCGCCGTCCGGCCCGCGGGCGCCTGCCTGCGCGCTGCCGCGCATCGACGCCCGGACGCTGGCCGCCGGGCTGGCCGGCCAGGGGCTTGTGGCGCTCGACGTGCGCCCCAGCATGGCGTACCGGGCTGGCCACGTGCCTGGCAGCCGCTGGTCGATCCGCCCGGTCTTCGCGCGCGGCCTTGACAGCGTGCCGCGCGATACGCCGCTGGCGCTGGTCAGCGACGAAGACGGCGTGGCCGCGCTGGCCGCGGCAGAGCTGGCGGCGCTGGGCTACCGCGACGTGCGCCTGCTCGACGGCGGCACGCAGGCCTGGCAGTCGGCCGGCCTGCCGCTCGCCAGCGACGGCGGCGAACACACCCTGCCGGACACGCGCTGCATCGATTTCCTGTTCTTCGTGCACGACCGCCACGACGGCAACAAGGAGGCCGCCCGCCGCTACCTGGCCTGGGAGACCAACCTTATCGGCCAGCTCGACGCCCAGGAACTGGCCACCTTCCGCTTCGCCTGACCCGCACTTCCCCTGCCCCAGACGTCCCCCACGAACAAAGCACAGAAGGAGGTTCTCATGTCCCGCCCCACGCAAGTCCTCGCCGGCGCGTTCGCCGCCATTGCCGTGCTTTGCGCCGGCGCCGCCGCGGCCCAGCCGCTGGCGCCGCTCGCCCCCGTAGGCGGCTTTCCCGCCCAGCCGTTGCGCATCGTCTCGCCCTTCCCGGCCGGCGGCGGCAACGACGCCGTCACCCGCATCGTGGCCACGCGGCTGGGCGAAGTGCTGGGGCAGACCGCCGTGACCGACAACCGCGGCGGCGCCGGCGGCAATATCGGCACGCGCTTCGTGGCCGAGGCCAAGCCGGACGGCTATACCTTGCTGACCTCGCAGGTGTCGGTGATGGCGGTCAACCCGACGCTGTACAGCGCGCCCGGCTTCGACCCGGTGAAGAATTTCGCGCCGGTCACGCAGATCAACGCCGCGCCGCTGGCCATCGTGGTGGCCGCCAACGCGCCGTGGCAGAGCTTCGCCGAGCTGGCCGCGCAGGCCAGGGCGCAGCCGCAGAAGATCACCTTCGCCACGCCCGGCAACGGTACCTTGTCGCACCTGGTCGGCGTGGTGCTAGACAAGGACAGCGGCATTGCCTTGCAGCACGTGCCGTACAAGGGCGCCGGCCCCGCCATCAACGACCTGATGGGCGGACAGGTCAACGTGCTGATCACGTCGACGTCCTCGGTGGCAAGCTTTATCCAGAGCGGGCGCATGCGCGCGCTGGCCGTCACCAGCCCGCGCCGCCTGGGCGTGTTCGCCAAGGTGCCGACGCTGGAAGAGCTCGGCTACCGCAATGCCCGCTTCGAAGACTGGTATGGCGTGTTCGCGCCGGCCGGCACCTCGCCCGAACGCATCGCCCTGCTCAATCGCGCCATCGTGCAGGTGCTGCAGATGCCCGACGTGGTCAGGCTGATCAACGAGGGCGGCAGCGACGTGGTGGCCAGCAAGCCCGAGGCCTTCGCCAGCCAGCTCAAGGGCGACATCGCACGCTGGTCGCAGATCGTGAAGCTGTCCGGCGCGCGGGTGGACTGAGGCCATGCCGATGAAACACAGCGCCCTGACCCAGCTCGCGCACGGCGGCCGCGCAGCCGCCGTGGACGGCGGCCGGCCGGTCAACCCGCCGGTGGTGCGTGCCAGCACCGTATTGTTCGAATCCACCGCGCAGATGCGCGAGATGCGCAGCCGGCGCGGCAGCGAACGGCTGTTTACCTATGGCGCGCGCGGCAACCCCACCGCCTTCGCCCTGGAGGACATGGTCACCGAACTGGAGGGCGGCTACCGCACGCGCCTGTTTCCCAGCGGGCTGGCCGCCGCCGCGATGACCCTGCTGGCCTTCCTGCGCCCCGGCCAGCACGTGCTGCTGCCCGACTGCGTCTACGAGCCGGTGCGCAAGCTGGCCGCTGGATTCCTCGCCCGGCATGGCATCGCCGCCAGCTTCTACGCGGCCGACGGCCATGACCTGCAGCGCTGCCTGCGCCCGGAAACCCGGCTGGTCTACGTGGAAACGCCCGGCTCGCTCGCCTACGAGATGTGTGACCTGCCCGCCATCGCCGCCATCGCGCACCGCCATGGCGCGCTGGTCGCCGCCGACAACACCTGGGGCTCCGGGCTGCTCTACCGCCCGCTGGCGCTCGGCGCCGATATCTCCCTGATGGCCGCCACCAAATACCTGTCCGGCCATTCCGACGTGATGATGGGCACCGTGTGCACCACCGAAGCCGCGTGGCCGGCGCTGGCCGACGTGGCCGATGCCTTCGGCATCGCCGTCAGCCCGGATGATGCTTACCTGGTACAGCGCGGCATGCGCTCGCTCGGCGCGCGCATGGCCCAGCACGAACGCAGCGCGCTGGGCGTGGCCCGCTGGCTGCAGGCGCGTGCCGAAGTGGCCGAAGTCTTCTGCCCCGCCCTGCCCGGCGACCCCGGGCATGCGCTCTGGCTGCGCGACTGCCACGGCACCAACGGCCTGCTGTCGTTCTCGCTGCGCAGCGCCGCGCCCGGCGCCGCCGAGCGCTTGGTCGACAGCCTCGCGCTGTTCGGCATCGGCGCCTCCTGGGGCGGCTTCGAAAGCCTCGCCGTGGTCGCCGACATGCGCGGCGCGCGCAGCGTGACCGACTGGTCCACGCGCGGGCAGGTGATCAGGCTGCATATCGGCCTGGAAGACGTGGACGATCTCGTCGCGGACCTGGCGCGGGGATTCGCGGCCATCGCGCAGCAAGCGCAGGTGGGCGAACCGGCGGCAATGTAACGCGGCGGTGGCCGGCAAATCTGCCGGCATGCGCGTTCGCGACCGGCCCGCCTGCGGGGCACAGGCGGGCGCCGCACGCCTGCGCGCCTACAATGCCGCCTTTGGCGTCCGCGCTCCCAAGGCATTGCCCATGACCGACACCCCCAGCACCGTCTTCTCGCCCGAGGAACGCGAGAGCTTCTACCGTCTCGTGGCGGCGCGCCGGGATATGCGCCATTTCATCGCCGGGGCGTCGGTCGACGAAGCGGTGCTGCTGCGGATCCTGCAGGCTGCGCATGCCGCGCCTTCGGTCGGCCTGATGCAGCCCTGGCGCTTTATCCGCATCGCCGATCCTGCCGCGCGGCTGGATATTGCGGCGCTGGTGGAGGCGGAGCGGCAACAGACCGCGCAGGCGATGGGCGAGCGCAACAGCGAATTCCTGCGGCTGAAGGTGGAAGGCGTGCGCGAATGCGCGGAGCTGCTGGTGGTCGCGCTGGCGCCCGACGACGGCACCGTGTTCGGGCGCCGTACCATGCCGCGCGAGATGGCGCTGTGCTCGGCGGCCTGCGCCATCCAGAACCTGTGGCTGGCGGCGCGCGCCGAGAACCTGGGCATGGGCTGGGTCTCGATGTTCGCGCCCGCTGCGCTGGCGCAACTGTTGCGGCTGCCGCCAGGCGGCGAGGCGGTCGCCATCCTCTGCCTGGGCCCCGTGCAGGCTTTCTATCCGGCGCCGATGCTGGAACTGGAGGACTGGCGCCACGCCCGCCCGCTGGCCGCGTTCCTCTGCACCGATCGCTGGGAAACGCCCGCGGCCTGAGCGCCGACCCTCTCAGGGCTCGACGGAGGGCTCGCGCTTCATGGTGCGCAGCACGAAGGTGGAATGGCTGTGCCGCAACCCGGGCAGCTTGTAGAGCTTGTGGCGCAGGAATTGCTCATAGCCCTCCGTGCCGGCCACCGCCACCTTGATGAGGTAGTCGTACTCACCCGTCAGCAGGTAAGCCTCCATCACCTCGGGCAGTTCCGCCAGGGCCTCGCCGAAGCGGTCGAGCATGTCGTCGTCGTGCCGGTCGAGCGTGACTTCGATCAGCACGGTGTCGGGCAGGCCCAGCGCCTTCTGGTTCAGCAGCGCCGCGTACCCCTCGATCACCCCGCCTTCCTCCAGTGCGCGCACGCGGTTCCAGCACGGCGTAGGCGAGAGGCCGACCTGCTCCGCGAGCTTGAGGTTGGAGAGCCTGCCGTCGCGCCGCAGCGCGCGCAGGATGCGGCGGTCGGTTTCGTCGAGCTTGGGAGAGGTTGGCATGGCTTCACGGGTCAAAGAAGAATAATTCACCAACATTAGCACATATCAAAGACAAATTATCCACAATCAAGGCAAAACAGAAGACAACAAAGAAGCTCATTCCGGGCCGGCGCTGGTAAATTTTCTGCATGTATCCGGTACCTCTTTCCTACTTCTTTGCGCTTGCGCCCTGTCTCCCATGCCTACCCTGAATCTCGCACTCCGGCTCGATCGCAGCGATGTCTTCGGCACCATCGAATGGACGCTTGCCAATGCCCGCCGCACCGGCCTGACACTGGCCGGCATGGACTTCGATCCTGCCGCGCCCTATCCGCTCGCGCTGTCGGTCGCCGCCGAGGACGCGGACCTGCTGTCCTTGTTCGTCAGGCGCCTGGAGAACGGCGTGGACGTGCTCGAAGTGCGGGAGATGCCCGGCCTGGCCGGACTTGCCGGTGATGCGCACGAACACGATGCGCGCACGCCCGCCCTGCCCGCCCTTGCGGCCGCAACCCCGGCTCGGTATGCTCAGGCCGCCAACAGGCTGCCTTCTGGACCGTCTCATGCCGCTTCGTCTTCCGCCCCTCTCGGCGCTGCGCTTCTTTGAAGCCGCCGGGAGGCACCAGAGTTTCAAGCTGGCCGCCGCCGAGCTGAACGTGACGCCGGGCGCCGTGAGCCACGGCATCGCCGGCCTGGAACAGGCGCTCGGCGTGGCGCTGTTCGTGCGCGAGCCGCGCGGCCTTTCGCTGACGCCGGCGGGCGCGGACTACCTGAGCTATATATCGGAAGCTTTCGCGCTGATCGCCACCGGCACGCAGCGCCTGCCGGACCGCCGCGCCGGCCGCACCATCGCCGTGAGCTGCGCGCCGACCCTGGCCTCGCGCTGGCTGTTGCCGCGCCTGCACGATTTCCGCCAGCGCTGGCCGGAGATCAATGTCACCGTCGATACCTCGCGCCGGCAGGTAGGCTTTCCCGCCGACGGCTTCGACTTTGCCATCCGCATGAGCCGGGCGCCGGCCGCCAGCGCGGCCTGGTGCCGCCTGTTCGGCGAGCAATTGCTGCCGGTGTGCAGCCCGGCCTGCCGCGCTACGGTGCTCGATGCGCAAGGCAACTTCGATCCGCGCCGCGCCACGCTGATCCATGTCGAGCCGGCCAGCGAGGACTGGCCGGCCTGGCTCGACAGCACCGGCATGGCGCACGTGACGCCTGCGGGACACCTGCGCCTGGACACCTTCGGGCTCGCGCTGGAAGCCGCCGCCGCCGGCCTCGGCGTGGCGCTGGGACGACGCCCGCTGGTCGATCGCGATCTGGCGGCCGGCACGCTGGTCGCGCTCGGCGCGCAGCCGCTTGCCGCGCAGACGGCGTACTGGCTGGTCAGCGCCGAAGGCAGCGGCGAGGCAAGGCAGCGCCCCGATCTCGCCGGTTTCCGCCAGTGGCTGCTCGACCAGGCCCGGACCTGCGATGCCGGCGCCGTGGCCGGGCACGCTGCCGCCCCGTGATCGCCGGCCGCGCCCTGCGCAAGTGAGAAATCCTCACTTGTAGTCGACGTCTTTTCCTTTGCCGCGCCATCCGCCCGCTGCCACTATTGGCGCCAGGAGGAACCCGACATGCTGACGGCACAAGGCAACGACCAACGCTTTGCCACCCTGAAGAACCCGGCGCTGCTGGTGGTGATCTCGGCCGCGCTGATCCTGAGCGCGGCGATAGGCGTGCGGCAGACCTTCGGGCTGTTCCTGGGGCCTTTGTCATTCGACCGCGGCATGCCGGTCACGCTGATCGCCTTCGCGATAGCGCTGCACAATCTCGTGTGGGGTCTCGCCCAGCCGTTTGCCGGTGCCGCCGCCGACCGCTACGGCTGCGCCCCGGTGGTGGCCTTCGGCGCGGCGGCGTTTGCCGCGGGCCTGGGCCTGGCGGCGGTGGCGCCCACTGGCGCGATGCTGGTGGTCGGCATGGGGATGCTGGTGGGCATCGGCATCAGTTGCACCAGCTTCGGCGTAGTGCTGACGGCGGTCGGGCGCGTGGCCAGTCCGGAACAGCGCAGCATGGCGATGGGCCTTGCCAGTGCCGGCGGCTCGCTCGGGCAGGTGCTGCTGGTGCCGCTGGCGCAATCGGTCCGCGCGGGTGCCGGCGTGAGCGCCTCGCTGTTCACGATGGCGGCCGTGATCCTGCTGGCGGCGCCACTCGGCCTCCTGCTCGAAAAACGCAAGCCGGGGAGCGCCCATGCGCCCGCGGTGCCGGCGGCTTCCCTGCGCGCGGTGCTGGCGCTGGCGTGCCGGCATCGCGGCTACCGCCTGCTCACGCTCGGCTTCTTCACCTGCGGCTTCCAGCTCGCCTTCATCGGCACGCATCTGCCGGGCTACCTGACGCTGTGCCACCTGCCGGCAGGGCTGGGGGCAACCGCGCTGGCGCTGATCGGCTTGTTCAATATGGCCGGCAGTTGGGCATGCGGCTGGCTGGGCGGGCGTTTCCGGCAGCAATACGTGCTGGGCTGGCTGTACCTGACAAGGGGCGCCGCCATCGGGATCTTCGTGCTGCTGCCCAAGAGCGCCGTCTCGGTGATCGTCTTCGCGGCCGTGATGGGCCTGACCTGGCTGGGCACGGTGCCGCTCACGAGCGGGCTGGTGGCCAAGGTGTTCGGCACGCGCCACCTGGGCACGCTGTTCGGCGTGTGTTTCCTCAGCCATCAGGTCGGCTCCTTCCTCGGCGCCTGGCTGGGCGGCTTCATGTTCGACCTGACCGGCTCCTACTCGATCGTGTGGGCCGGCACGGCGCTGGCCGGGCTGGTGGCCGCGCTGCTGCACTTCCCGATCGACGACACCGCGGCCGGCACGCCCGCGCCGCAGCCGGCAGCGCTCAGCGCTGCTCGAAACTCCGCGTGAAATACACCAGCCCGGCCTGTTCCCGCAGCTTGTAGAGCGACGCGGGGCGGCGCCCGGTCTCCTTCTGTTCGCCCAGGTCTTCCAGCAGGTCGGCGGCCAGCATGCGCGTGCGGAAGGCCTTCTTCTCCAGCGCCCGGCCGAGCACGGTTTCATATACCTGCTGCAGCTCGCCCAGCGTAAACGCCGCCGGCAACAGATGCGCCGGCAGCGAGGTGTACTCCGTCTTGCCGCGCACGCGCGCCAGCGCCGCGCCCAGCAGCACCGCGTGATCGAAGGCCAGCGGCACGGCCACGCCGTCGCCCTCCACCGGCGCCCAGCGCAGGTCCGCCGCGTTGCCGCCCTTGTGCGGCGCCAGGCTGGCATCGGCCAGCAGCGCCACATACACATGGGTGGCCGACCAGCCGCGCGGATCCCGCGTGGCGCCGCCCCAGCTGCCTACCTGTTCGAGGTAGGGACTTGCCACGCCCGTCTTCTCCGCCAGCTTGCGCAAGGCGCAGCCTTGCAGGTCTGCGTCGCGCGCGATATCGACAAAGCCGCCCGGCAATGCCCAGCGCCCGGGATACGGCTCGCCCGCCTGGTCCGGACGCTGCACCAGCAGTACCTGCAGCGCACCGCCGCGCACGGTGAGGATGACGACGTCCACCGTGGTCAGCGGCCGCGGAAAATCGGCGCCGGCCGCGTCTTCCCTGGCGGGTGTCGTGGCGGAGGTCGGTGCGTTCCTGGCGGGCGTGGGCATCTTGGGGTGGCGTCCGGTGTGCGATGAGGCGGATTATAAATTGACAAGTGTCACAGTGCCACTTATATTAGTGGCACACACACACTTATTCGCGCCGGACCGGCCAGGCCGGCGCGGGCACCACGGCAACCAGGAAAGGAACCATCATGTTCGGCATCCGTTTCATCAAGGCAGATCCCACCACCTACCTGATGCAGATGAAGGGCGGCAGGATCCTGCGCGAAGGCAGCGGCCAGTCGTTCTACTACTACGCGCCCACCACGTCGCTGGTCGCGGTGCCGGTGGGCAGCCAGGTGCTGCCCTACATCTTCGAGCTGATCACGGCGGATTTCCAGTCGGTCACGGTGCAGGGCAACCTCTCCTACCGCATCACCGAGCCACGCAAGACCGCGGCCATGCTGAACTTCGCGCTCAAGCCGGACGGCCGCAGCTATATATCCGAAGACCCGCAGAACCTGCGCGCACGCGTCGAAGGCGTGGTCGAAGTGCTGGTGCAGCAAGCCGTGAGCGCCGAGACGCTGCGCGCCGCGCTGCAGGGCTCGGACCGCATGGCACGGCAGGTCGAAGCTGCGCTCAAGAGCCACCCGGACGTGCTGGCGCTGGGGCTGGAGGTGCTGTCCTTCTCGATGGTGGCCGTGAAGCCGCGCGCCGAAACCGCACGGGCGCTGGAAGCCGAAGTCCGCGAGCAGATCCTGAAGGCCGCCGACGACGCCATCTACGCGCGCCGCAATGCCGCGGTGGAGAACGAGCGCGCCATCAAGGAAAGCGAGCTCGATACCGAGGTGGCCGTCGAGCTCAAGCAGCGCACCATCCGCGAGACGCAGATGGAGGCCGAGGCCGCCGTGCAGGAAAAGCAGGCGCAACTGCAGGCCAGCGCCATGGAAGCGCGGATCACGCTGGAAGCGCGGCGCAAGGAGTTCGTCGGACTCGAGGCGGACAATACCCGCACCACGGCCGAGGCCGAGGCGCACCGCCTGGGCGCCGTGATGCAGGCGCTGCAAGGCGCGGACGCGCGCATCGTGCAGGCGCTGGCCGCCTCCGGCATGGCGCCGGGACAGCTGATAGCGCAGGCCTTCGGCGGCATCGCCGACAAGGCCGAACGGATCGGGCAGCTCAATATGTCGCCGGAGCTGCTGCAATCGCTGCTGGCACCGCAGGCCAGGGGCCGCGCCCGCGATTGAGCCACGCTTGCTTCAAGCCTCGGGAGCAGACACACCATGAGCAACGCCGCCGACCGCAAGGTAGTGCTGGTCACGCGCAAGACGCGCCTGGAGGAACTGCTGGCGCGCTATCACTCGCTGGCGCAGGCACGCTTCTACCTGGAGCACCTGGGGGCGGACATCAGCGACTACCAGCGCGAACACGACGCCTACCAGGCCGCGCGCGCCCAGGTGGGCAACGCGCTGTCGCGCTACCAGCGGCGGCAGGTGGTGGACCGGCAGTTCCTGCCCAACTTCCTGTTCGGCCCGGACGATATCGTGGTGGCGCTAGGCCAGGATGGCCTGGTCGCCAACACCATGAAATACCTGGACGGCCAGCCGCTGCTTGGCGTGAACCCGGACCCGGCGCGCCATGACGGCGTGCTGCTGCCGTTCCGGCCCGGCGATGTGGCGCGCGTGCTGGCCGAGGCCATGCAGGACCGCCGCCCCGCCCGCCCGGTCACGATGGCACGCGCCGAGCTCTCCGACCAGCAGGTGCTGTACGCGGTCAACGACTTCTTCGTCGGGCCGCGCAGCCACACCTCGGCGCGCTACGAGATCCAGCTCGGCGGGCGTGGCGAGGTGCAATCGTCGAGCGGCATCATCGTCTCCACCGGTCTCGGATCCACCGCCTGGCTCAAGAGCATCGTCACGGGCGCGCGCGCCATCGCGCTGCCGGACGGTGGCGAGGCGCCCTACCAGCCGCTGCCCTGGGATACCGACCGGCTGGTGTTCGCCGTGCGCGAGCCCTTTCCCAGCCGCGCCAGCCAGGCCACGCTGGTGTACGGCGAGATCCCGCGCGGCGAGCAGATCGTGCTGCGCTCCCTGATGCCCGAGGCCGGCGTGATCTTCAGCGACGGCATCGAGGCGGATTTCCTGCAATTCAATGCAGGCACCGAGGCGCGCATCGGCGTGGCGCAGCGCCGCGGACAACTGGTGCAATAGCGCGGCTCTGCGCCGCTATCTTCCTTCCGCCAGCAGTTCGATGCCGTCCAGCTCGGCGGCGCAGGTATCGCGCACGATAGAGACGAAATCGCGCACATAGGGCCGCCCGGCCAGTCCCGCCGGCGTGGTGGCGTACAGCTCGCTCCACAAGCCCTTGGCCCCGATGCGCTTGGCCAGCACGTAGTCATGGTCCACGTAGTTCTTGACGCCCCAGTTGGGCAGCGCGGCCACGCCGCGGCGGCTGGCCACCAGTTGCAGCACCGCCACCGTCAGTTCGGCCGTGCGCCGCTGCAGCTTGATGCCAGCCGGCTCCAGCACTTCGCGGATCAGGTCGATGCGCTGCTCGGGCACCGGGTAGGTGATGAGGGTCTCACCGTCCAGGTCGGCTGCCTCGATACGGCGCTTGTTGCGCAGCCGGTGCTCGTTGGCGATCACCGCCAGGATCTCGAAACGGAACAGCGGCGCCACCGCCAGCCCGCGCTTGGCCGGCGGCAGCGAGCCGATCACCATGTCGGTCCGGCCCTCGGCCAGCAGCGCCAGCGGATCGGCGTGGAAGCCCGCCACCAGGTCCACCTCGACCTCGGGCCAGCGGCGGCGGAACTCGTCCATCACCGGCATCAGCCAGTCGAAGCAGGTGTGGCACTCCAGCACGATGCGCAGTTCGCCGCGCGTGTCGCCCTTGAGCCGGATCAGGTCGCGCTCGGCCGTACTGATGGCAGCCAGCGTCTCGCGCGCCAGCGCCAGCAGGCGCTCCCCCGCCGGCGTGAAGCGCAGGCCCTGGCGGGTGCGGTCGAACAGCGGCAGGCCGTAGTGCGCCTCGATGCCCTTGATCTGGTGGGACAGCGCAGACTGGCTCACGTGCACGCGCTCGGCGGCGGCCGCGAGCTTGCCGGACTCCGCGATGGCCACCAGGGAACGCAGGTGCCTGACTTCGATCACGGCGCGCTCCACCCTGTACATCCGCACGCCCGAAAACCTGGATATGGTTTGATATGAAATCCATTCATACGTTGATTAAATCTTATCGCTTGATTCATTTTACGCCGGATTCCACACTGGGCGCCATCGTCACATACCAATTGCGAGAGCACCTGATGGCAAGCACACATATCGCGGGCTTCCCCCGCATCGGCGCCCAGCGCGAGCTGAAATTCGCCCAGGAGGCATTCTGGCGCGGCGAGACCGGCGAAGCCAACCTGCGCGAAGTGGCCGCCGGCCTGCGCCAGCGCCACTGGCAGGCCCAGGCCGAAGCGGGCCTGGACAGCGTGGCGGTGGGGGACTTCGCCTACTACGACCAGGTGCTCGGCCTGAGCGCGCTGCTCGGCGCCCTGCCCGCGCGCTTCGGCTTCGAGCCCAGGCAGCTGAGCCTGGCGCAGTATTTCGAGCTGGCGCGCGGCAACAAGGCGCAGCCCGCCATGGAAATGACCAAGTGGTTCGATACCAACTACCACTACCTGGTCCCTGAACTAGGGCCGCAAACGCGCTTCGACGGCGGCGTGGACTGGTTCTTCGATGAAGTGGACGAAGCGCTCGCGCTGGGCCTGGCAGCCAAGCCGGTGCTGATCGGGCCGGTCACCTACCTGTGGCTGTCCAAGAGCCATGCGGAGGGCTTCGAGCGCCTCAGCCTGCTGCCGGCGCTGGTATCCGCCTACGCCCGCGTCCTGGGCCGCCTGCGCGAACGCGGCATCGAATGGGTGCAGATCGACGAGCCGGCGCTGTGCCTGGATCTGGAGCCGGCCTGGCTCGACGCCTATGACAGCGCCTACGCCGCGCTTGCCGGCTCGGGCGTCAAGCTGCTGCTGGCCACCTACTTCGACACCGCGGCCGACCACGCGGCGCGCGCCGCCGCGCTGCCGGTGCAGGGCTTCCATCTCGACCTGGTGCGCGCGCCGCAGCAGCTCGACGCCTGGCGCAAGGTCCTGCCGGCCGGCGCGGTGCTGTCCGCCGGCGTGATCGACGGCCGCAATATCTGGCGCACCGACCTGCGCCGCGCGCTGGCCGTGCTGGCGCCGCTGCACGCGGAGCTGGGCGAGCGCCTGTGGGTGGCGCCGTCCTGCTCGCTGCTGCATGTGCCGGTGTCGCTCGAGGCCGAGCAGAGCCTCGATGCCGAGATCCGCGACTGGCTGGCCTTCGCCACCGAGAAGCTCGACGAGGTAAGCGTGCTGGCACGCGCGCTCAACGAGGGCGAAGCCGCCGTCGCGGCGGAACTGGCCGCCAACGAGGCCGCGCTGGCCTCGCGCCGCGACTCGCGTCGCGTGGTCAACCGGCAGGTGCAGGCGCGCGTGGCCGCGCTCACCGCCGGCATGGCCGAGCGCAACAGCCCGTTCGACGCGCGCATCGCCCGCCAGCGCGACGCGCTGCAATTGCCGGCGCTGCCCACCACCACCATCGGCTCCTTCCCGCAGACCACGGCGATCCGCCAGACGCGCGCGGCCTACAAGCGCGGGGACATCGGCGCGCTGGAATACCTGCAGCGCATCCGCGCCGAGATCGAGACCGCCGTGCGCAAGCAAGAAGCACTGGGCCTGGACGTGCTGGTGCACGGCGAGGCCGAGCGCAATGACATGGTGGAATATTTCGGCGAACAACTGTGCGGCTACGCCTTCACCGCCAATGGCTGGGTGCAGAGCTATGGCTCGCGCTGCGTCAAGCCGCCGGTGATCTACGGCGACGTGTACCGGCCCGAACCGATGACCGTGGAGACCACGCGCTACGCGCAGTCCCTCACCGAGCGGCCGATGAAGGGCATGCTCACGGGCCCGGTGACCATGCTGCAATGGTCCTTCGTGCGCGACGACCAGCCGCGCGCGGCCACCACGCTGCAGCTCGCCCTGGCGATCCGCGATGAGGTGTCCGACCTGGAACAGGCCGGCATCCGCATCATCCAGATCGACGAGCCGGCGCTGCGCGAAGGCCTGCCGCTGCGCAAGGGCGACTGGGAAGCCTACCTCGCCTGGGCCGTGCATGCGTTCAAGATCTCGGCCGCCTCGGTAGCGGACCAAACGCAGATTCACACCCATATGTGCTACGCGGAGTTCAACGACATCCTGCCCGCCATCGCGGCGCTGGACGCCGACGTGATCACCATCGAGACGTCCCGCTCGGCGATGGAGCTGCTCGAGGGCTTCGGCGCGTTCGACTACCCCAACGAGATCGGGCCGGGCGTATACGACATCCACTCGCCGCGCGTGCCGAGCGTGGAAGCCATCACGCACCTGCTCGAACGCGCCTGCGAGGTGATCCCGCCGCAGCGCCTGTGGGTCAACCCGGACTGCGGCCTCAAGACGCGCGCCTGGCCGGAAACCGAAGCGGCGCTGGCCAATATGGTGACAGCCGCGCGCAGCCTGCGCGAGCGGGTCGGCAAGGCTGGCGCCACCCGGTGGCAGCGCGCCACGCGGGCGGCCGGGCCGGGCGGCCTCACGGGCCATCACGTAGCGCATCAGGCAACACATCAGGCAGCACATCACGCCGGCCATGCGGCGGGCTGCGTCGATTGCGCGACGCACGCCAGCTAGCCCGGCATCCTCCCGCGCCCCCCTTGCGCGGCGCGCCAACCGGCCGGTGTGCTGCGCCAGTTCCATGGCCAGAGCTATGGCGTGCTGGCCGGTTAGCTGTATTGTGTTCCCTTGAGCGCCTGCAGGCGGCAGGAATGTGCCGCATTCCACACGGTTGCGGCACTGTGTCACATAGCGCGCGGCGGGCGATATTCCGTATCGTACGCGGCTATCCAAGCACGGTAAAAAAGGCGCGGCCCCACGCAGGTCCGGCGCCACAAGGGAAAACATGAAGAGAGCCAGACACTGGAAGCGGCGCGCCGCCGCCCTGCCCGCCGCGGCATTCACGACCGCCGCACTGGCCCAGGCCACCGCCCCGGCAGCGCCGGATGCCACGGTGACGCTGCCGACGACCACGGTGACGGCCAAGGCGCATGGCTCGCTGACGGCGCCCTCGGTGGGCCAGCAGAAAGAGACGCTGTTCGGGACTGCCGGCTCGGTGGGCTTCGTCGATGCGGCTTCCTACAGCGACACCTACGCCAGTAACCTGCGCGACGTCCTCAAGGACTCGCCAGGCGTCTATGTGCAGGAGCGCTACGGCCAGGAACTGCGGCTGTCCATCCGTGGCTCGGGCATCGCGCGCGGCTTTCATACGCGCGGCCTGGACATCCTGCAGGACGGCGTGCCCACCAACTTCGCCGACGGCAGCGGCGACTACTACCAGATCGACCCCCTCGGCCTGAGCGCGGCCGAAGTCTACAAGGGCGGCAACGGCCTGGCCTACGGCACCACCACGCTGGGCGGCGCGATCAACTTCACCACGCCCACCGCGCTGACCGCCGACGCGCCCAACCTGGTGCGCGTGGACGGCGGCAGCTTCGGCACGGCACGGGCCAGCGGCCAGGTCTCGCGCCAGATCGGCGCCTTCGATTTCCTGGGCAACCTGAGCGTCAACCATTCCAACGGCTACCGGGACCACGAGCGCGGCCAGTACGAGCAGTTCAACGCCAACTTCGGCTACCGTTTCAGCCCGGCGGTGGAAACCCGCTTCTACCTCGGCGCCTACATCGTCGACCAGCAACTGCCGGGCTCGCTCTCGCTCAGCGATGCGCTGAACAACCCGCGCAAGGCCTCCGCCAGCGCGCTGGCCGGCGACCAGGCGCGCAACACCCGCACCGAGCGCGTGGCCAACGTGACCACCGTCAAGCTGGACAGCGGCCAGCTCGACTTCAGCACCTGGGTCATCCACAAGAGCCTGTACCACCCGATCTTCCAGGTGATCGACCAGGACTACTGGACCTACGGCTTCGCCCCGCGCTACACCGGCAACCAGACCATCGGCGGCCTGCGCAACCAGGTGATCGTCGGCGCGCGCTTCTTCGGCGGCAACAACGATGCGCGCCAGTTCATCAACATCAACGGCAACCGCGGCGCGCAGACGCTCAACGCGGCGCAGGACGCCTACAACTACGAGGCCTACTTGGAGGACCGCCTCTGGGTCGTGCCCACGGTCGCGCTGATGGCCGGCGCCAAGGCCTACCGCAACGTGCGCGACTACCACGACTACGGCGGCCTGGCGGCGAACCCCACGCCCAAGTCGGATCGCACCACCTACAGCGGCGTCAATCCCAAGTTCGGCGTGCTGTGGGAACCGGTGCGCGACGTGCAGGCCTTCGCGGACATCACGCGCAGCGCCGACGTGCCCGACTTCACCGACCTGACCCAGACCATCGCCACCACCACGCGCTTCGTGCCGCTGGCCGCGCAACACGGCTGGACGCTGGAACTCGGCACGCGCGGCAAGCGCGAACGCTTTTCGTGGGACGTGACGGCGTACCGCTCGCTGGTGCGCGACCAGCTGCTTCAGTTCACCACCAACCCGGATGTACCCGCTGCCACCTTCAACGCCAATCGCACCACGCTGCAGGGCGTGGAGCTGGGCGTGTCCGGCGACGTGCTGCAGAACGTATTCGGCAGCGGCGACAGGTTCACGCTGTCGCAACTGTGGAACTACAGCGATTTCCGCTTCGACAATGATCCGCAGTATGGCAACAACCGCATCGCAGGCGTGCCGGAGCATGTGTTGCGCACCACCGTCGCCTACAGCCGCGCGGCCGGCCTGCGCGTGGCAGGCACCATCGACTGGGTGCCGGGCGGCGCCTACGTCGACTACGCGAATACGCTGCGCACGCCGGGCTACGTGCTGCTGGGAGTGCAGGCCAGCTACGACTTCCAGCGCGGGGTCACGGTATTCCTCGACGCCAGGAACCTGACCAACAAGCGCTACGTGAGCGATTTCAGTACGGTGGCCGATGCGCGCACCGCCAATACCGCGGTCTTCTATCCAGGCACCGGGCGCGCCTTCTATGCCGGGGTGAAGTACAAGTTCTGAGGCCCGCCGCCATGGCGCAAGGGGCAGGGGTGCTCGCCGCGCAGCGCCCCTGCCCCTTTGTCTTTCCTGCCGCTGTTCCCTTCCCTGCGCCTTAGTCGATCCGCTCCACCGGCGGGACCACCCAGGTGCCATCGAGCATGGCCTGCTTGGGCCAGTAGACTCGCAGCATCAGGTTGAAACCGTCCGCCGGCGCTGGCAGCCAGTTCGGCAGCTGGCTGGCCGGCGGACGTGCATTCTGGATGACGAGGTCGAGCGAGCCGTCGCGGTTGTACTTGAGGCGGTCGCGGTCGCCGATGGCGTAGCGGTTCAGCGGGTTCGCCGCGAACGCCTGCTTGTCGTTGTAGAGCGTGAGCGACCAGAAGGCGCTGGTCGGCGGCAGCTGGTTCTTGTCGAAATGCATGACATAGCGCTTCGCTCCGCTGAGCGGCTTGCCGGCCGAGTCGACGCGCGTGCTGGGGTAGAGCGCGTCCGCCGGCAGGTTCGCCCCGAGGCCGACCCACGCCACCAGCGCGCGCTTGCCATAGGCGGTGCCATAGCTGCCGAGGTCGCGGCGGATGTTCCACTCCGCGCCGGTGTCGGCGCCGCGCCTGGCAGCGCCCGAGATGCCGGCCAGCGCGGCGGTGGCGCCTTCCTGCACGGCACGGGCCGTGGAGGGCTCGAGCGCGGTCACGGAGAACGGGGCGCCGGGCACGATGCCGAGCTTCTTGATCGATGCCACCATGGCGGCGTCTGCCGGCGCGGGCGGATTGGCAGGCAGCAACTCGGCGAAGCGCGTGAAGAACGCCTGCGCGTCCATGGCTGCCACCTGCTCCACCGGCGGGGTTTCCACATCGGCCGTGCTGCTTTCCGGCGCGGCGGCCGGCGCGGCCTTGCCGCGTGTCTTGCCGGCGCGCTGCCAGGCCGACAGCGGCATCAGGCGGTATTGGTTCTGCAACTGGCGCACCGCCGCGTAGTCCTGCTTGCCGTTGGTCTGGGTACGGCCGATCAGCCAGACCATTTCGGTGGGTGCGTGGATTTCCTTCACATCAGGCGGCAAGGTGCCCGTCCACTTCGGGCCGGTGATAGCGAACACGGCCTTGCCGGTGCCGGTGGTGCGCTTGCCCGGCGAAGCGAACACATTGGTCCAGCCGTCCATCAGCGGCATCAGGTAGTAGCGGCCGTGGGTATCCGGCAAGGACAGGATCACCGGTTCCGCGCTCAGGTCCAGCCATGCCGACGAGTAGAGCGTGTCGGCATTCGGGCTGACCACATCCGTAAAGGTGGCGTCCGGGAAGCTGCGCTTGTGCGCGAAGGTATTGGCCGGCGTGCGCGCGGTCATGACCTCGCGCGTGACATCCATCAGCACCAGCGGATAGGCGTAGGTGAAGACCTGGGCCGACAAGGCCTTGATGGTCGCGTCCGGCTGGGTGGAAGCGCCCTTCGGCGCTTCCACCTTCTGCGGTGCCGTGGCGCACCCGGCCAGCAGCAGGCCGAGCGCCGCTGCGCCCGCGATCTGGCGAATCGAAAAACTCATGACCCCGATCCCTTGTTTTTGGATTGACTACCCGACACGTCGGTCACGTCGGTTACCGCTGGAGCGGCGACATTTTTCCCGCGTGTGATTGAGCGATTTTATTCGATCGATGATGTGCTGGCGAGTCCGCACTTGTCAATTCCGGGCACGGGAATAATGCGGCATAACGCACCAAAGGCCGAGTCTTATGGCGCGCTTCCGGGCGGGGAGCGGCGCTCCCGCCTGGCCGCGCCTCCTGCGTCCCGCGTGCCTCTTGCATGGGGCGCCGGCTTCGTCCGCCAGGCCCCCGCAGGTTCCTCGCGTTGCCTTCTGATCTTAGATATGCCGCGCCCTGCGCGCCATCCGGATTTTCTTCCCCGTCAGCCGCCGGGATTAAAGGGTAAACCACACTCTGATCGACCCTGAAATACCATCAAAAATAGGACTGCTCTTATATGAAATCATGAAAACCGTACCTAGAATTCTCTCATCGTAAATAACGAAATTTCCCAACAAAGGACACGGACCTATCTCGATAGCGGAGGAAGAACAGAACAGGGAAGCCATCGAAGGGAAAATCATCGGCGCGTCCGGATCGAGAAGCCGTGGCCATTGAATAATCAATGGCCCGCAGCACGACTCCTGTCCGGAAAAATCGCGAGATAACCCTATTCATCCAGCAAGAAACAAGATGACGCCAGCGCTCGGCACGCGGGCGCAGGGCCTCCTTTTGTCCGGCGGTCCAATAACAACCGCATCGGAGACGCCCTCATGCCAGCCTGGAAGCGCCCCTTTCTTCATCTGCTCTGCCCCGGCATTGCCCTGACCCTGGCCGGTTGCGGCGGTGGCGGCGACGGCATGGCCAGCGGCGACACGCCATCCGCCGTGCCAGGCACGGCCAGTTGCGCATCGCCCGCCGAAGTCACGGTCGATACCGTGCTCGACAGTGCCTGCGTCTACAAGCAGACCTTCACGATCAGCCGGTCCGGCATCACGCTGGACTGCGGCGGCGCCACCATCGACGGCCGCGGCACCGATGTCAAGGGCATCTACGTGGACTCGCGCGGCGGCGCGCTGCGCCATGTCACCATCCGCAATTGCCGCCTGAAGAACCAGGCCTCCGTGGGCATCGCGATCGGCTGGAGCGGTGCGCTCGCGGCCAGGCTCCAGGCCTACACCCGCGACGACATCTACGCGCGCTCACCGCAGCAGGTGCTGATCGAGAATGCCAGCGTGGAGGGCGCCGGCAACGTCGGCATCTATATCGAGTCCTACGCATCCGGCAACACGCTGCGCAATGTCACCGTGACCAGTTCGCGTGGCCCGGGCGTGTACCTGGACGCCTCGACGCGCGACAACCGGATCGTGAACTCCACCTTCACCGGCAACGGCCTGCCGCGCACCCGCGAAGCCATCGCCATCGATTCTTCGGCCGGCAACGTCATTGCCGGCAACAAGTTCAGCGGCAACGCCCTTGCCGCCATCACGCTCTACAAGAACTGCGGCGAGAACCAGGGCCCGGCGCGCTGGCAGCACTCTGACGGCAATCTGATCCAGGATAACGATTTTGCCGCGGAAAGCGTGGGCGTCTGGATCGCGTCCAGGCAGAGCCGGGACCTGGGTAACTGGAATTGCAGCGACCCCTCCTACTATGCCGGCCGGTATTTCCTCGATTATGCGCAGAACAACCAGGTGATGAATAATCGCTTTGCTAATGTCCGCCAGGGCGTCATCGTGGAAGACGACAATAATACGGTGAGCGGAAATACGTTCTCCGGCACCAGAAACGCCGATATCGTGACCGGTGCCCAATATCGTGCAATGTATCTCGGACGCCCCGTTTCCGGGCTGATCGCGCAAGACAATACTTACCTGCCATAGACGACAGGCCGATGACGGCAAAGCAACAAAAATCCCCCGAAGCGGCGGGATCGTACGGGCACCGATGGGCACTACAATGCCGCAGCACAACAAGGATACCCATTCCGGGAAACGCCCTCATCGCCGTCAGACTACACCAGCGGAGACTGGAAAGATCCTCAAGAGGCGCGGATCCGGCACAGGAAACTGACACAGGAAGCAAGGCAATGACGTTTTATCTTCTGGGGTTCCTCGCTTTCGAAGCTATCTGGTTCCTTCCGCTCAGGAAGGTTTTCCGCGCCGCGCACTTCAGCACGACGTATGCCTACCTGGCGCTGATTCCACTGGTCGGGCCCCTGCTGTGCATCTGGATCCTGGCGGCACGGCCGTGGCCGCTCAAGAACAAGCTGGTGCGAACGTTCTCGGCGTCCTGAAGCGCCGCAGCACCGGGCGCCCGCCGATCCCGGCACCATGCATGGGATCGTAGCAAGGGTATCGCCCGATTCCGCCGGAAGTCGAACGTCCATGACCATGTAGCGGGGCCAATAGCGCCCATACATGCCTTAGACAGGAGACATTTACGTGGATCGACGACAATTCCTCGCCGCCGCCGCGGCCATGGCCGCGGCTGGTGCCGCACCCGCCGTGGCGGCCAACTGGCCCAGCCGCCCGCTGCGTCTTGTGGTTGCCTATCCCGCCGGTGGCGGCACCGACGTGGTGGCCCGGCTGTTCGCGGACTTCCTGGGCAAGGCGCTCGGCCAGTCGGTGGTCGTGGAGAACAAGCCCGGTGGCGCCACGATCCCCGCCACCCAGGATGTCATCCGCGCCAAACCCGATGGCCATACCCTGCTGATGACGCTGGGATCGTCCGCCACCTCGGGCGCCCATATCAACAAGGTGCCCTACGACCCGATCACTGACCTGACCGCGCTGGCCGAGGCGGCACGCGCGCCGGTACTGCTGGTGGCGAACAAGAACGCGCCCTTCTCCACGCTGGCCGAGATGATCGCCTATTCCAAGGCCGCCAAGGCACCGGTGCACTCGGCCTCGTACGGGCCGGGCACATCCTCGCATTTCGGTCCGCTGCTGCTCAACAAGCTGTCCGGCAGCCGGCTCGAGCCGGTGCTGTACAAGGGCTCGGCACCCGCCACGCAGGACCTCGTCGGTGGCGTGGTGCCGGTGATGATCGACGGGCTGACCACGGCCGTGCCGCTGTACCAGTCCGGCAAGACCAAGCCGCTGGCCATCACCACGCCGGAGCGCTCCGACATGGCGCCGGGCGTGCCCACGTTCCGCGAACAGGGCTTCGCTGGCATGGAGCAGCTCAGCGGCTACTTCGCGCTGTTCGGCCCCAAGGCCATGCCGGCGGATGTGGTGGCGCCGGTGTCGGCGGCGATCCAGAAGGTGCTCACCGACCCGGCCTATCACAAGCGTCTGTTCGCGGTGGGCGTGCTGCCACCGCAGGCCATCACGCCACCGGTGTTCGCGGCACAGGTCAAGGCGGACTATCAGCGCTGGGGCGAGTTCATCAAGGAGATCGGCTTCAGCCTCGACGCCTGAAGCCGAACGGCGTCATGCGGGCGCGAGGGTACTGCGCGTGCGCTCGACCGCCGCCGAAAGCCAGGCCGCGGCCTGGTCAGGAATGGTGACCGGCAGCATATGCCCGCCGGGCACCAGTTCCAGCTCCAGCGCCGGCAGCTTGTCCTTCATCGCCTGGCCGTGGATGCGCCAGTCGAGCACGGCGTCGGCCGTGCCGTACAGGATGCTGATCGGCAGGGCCAGCGATGCGTAGCGCCCAGCCATGGAGGGCAGATCCTCTTCCAGGCTGTTCATGTCGGTCGACGCGGCATAGAAAGCGCCCGGCCGCAGGCCAAGCAGGCCGCCGCCGGCCGTGCCGAAATCCGCCGGCGGCCGCTCCGGGCTGAACACGAATTCGACCATCGCGCGCCCGCGCAGGATCGACCGCGGGATTGCCAGCGTCCAGGCGACCACGCGCCGCAGCGCGGCCGGGGAAACCGCAAGCGCGCGGAACGAGGCCGGCACGCCTTGCACCGGATGGGTCAGCGGCGCGATCAGCGCCAGGCCGGCCGCCGTGCCGGGATGATCGAGCGCCACGCCCAGCGCCACGGCGCCACCCAGCGAATGCCCTACCAGCAGGGGATCCTCCAGCTCCAGCGCCCGGATGAACCTGGCGATGACTTCGCTTTGCTTGCTCAGGCGCGCCGACATTCCCGCCGGCCGGGTCGAGTATCCCGAGCCGGGCCGGTCGACCAGGATCACGCGGAAGCGCGAGGTCAGTCGTTCGAGCAAGGCATACGAGAAATTCCCGGTCTGTCCGCCCAGCCCGTGCACCATCACGATGGCCGGACCCTGGCCCTGGTCGATGTAGTGCAGGCGGGCGCCATCGATTTCGATGAACTTGCCGCGCGGCGGCAGCGCCTTTTCCACCTTGCGCGCGATGAGGGCGCTAAACGCCACCAGGCCAAGGATGACGATGGCGGCAATGGCAATAACAATGGCAATGCAGGCAATCAGGATGGTCATGGTGTCGCTCCTCAGCCCTGCACCGATTCCGCCGCCCGGGCAGGCGCCGCCTGCGCGCGCGGCGCGGCAGTGCCGGCCCGCCCGAACACCATCGCATCGTCCTCCACCTTGCCGAACTTGAGCGCCATCAGGTCGAACAGGTAGTTCTGGTGGACCTTCCACGGGCGCTTGCTGCCCTGCCTGGGCAGGATGCCGTTGGCGCGCTGCACGTAGCCGGAGGTCAGCGACAGCGACGGCTCGTCGTCGCCGGACGCATCGCCGCGCCGCGGCACGCACCAGGCATGGCCGGCGGCGTCCATGTGGTTGAGCAGGCGGCAGACATACATCGACGACAGCTCCGCCTTGAGCGTCCACGACGCATTCACGTAGCCCATCGCCACCGCCAGGTTGGGCATGTCGCTATACATCATGCCCTTGTACATGAAGGCCTGCGCGGGCGTGGCCGGCACGCCGTCCACGCCGAGCTGGATGCCGCCCGCCACCTTGAGTTGCAGGCCCGTGGCCGTGACGATCACGTCGGCATCGAGCTTCTCGCCCGAGCGCAGCCGCAGCCCGGTTTCGGTGAAGGATTCGATATGGTCGGTGACGACCGAAGCCTTGCCCGCGCGGATCGACTGGAACAGGTCCGAGTCCGGCACCAGGCACAGGCGCTGGTCCCACGGCTTGTAGGCGGGCGTGAAATGCTTGCCGATGTCGTAGTCCGGGCCGAGTTGCGCGCGCGTTGCCTCGATAATCTTGCGCTTGACCAGTTCCGGCTTCTTGCGCGCGAGGTTGTAGAAGTACATGCCGAGCAGGACGTTCTTCCAGCGCGTCACGCGGTGCGCCATGCCAGCCGGCAGCTTGCGCTGCAGCCACGCGGAGACGCGATCGCTGGACGGCCGCGCCACCACGTATGTGGGAGAGCGCTGGAGCATGGTCACGTGCGCCGCGCGCTTGGCCATCTCCGGCAGCAGCGTCACGGCGGTAGCACCGCTGCCGATCACCACCACGCGCTTGTCGTCGTAGGCCAGGTCCTCGGGCCAGTGCTGGGGATGCACCACGCGGCCCTGGAAGCGCTCCATGCCCGGCCAGCCCGGCATATAGCCGTCGGCGTAGTCGTAGTAGCCGCTGCACAGGTAGAGGAAGTTGCAGGTAAAGCGCGCCGGCGCGCCCTGCGGGCCCACGCTGGCTTCCACCGTCCACCGGGACGTCCCGGACGACCACGAAGCGTGCGTGGCGCGATGGCCGAAGCGGATATGGCGCTCGATATCGAAGGCCTTGGCGGTGCCGCGGATGTATTCGAGGATGGCGCCGCCATCGGCGATCGACTTCTCGCTGCGCCATGGCCGGAAGCTGAAGCCGAGCGTGTACATGTCCGAATCGGAACGCACGCCGGGATAGCGGAACAGATCCCAGGTACCGCCGATGGCGTCGCGACCTTCCAGGATGGCGTAGGTCTTGCCCGGGCAACTGGCCTGCAGGTGGTAGGCCGCGCAGATGCCGGAGAGGCCCGCGCCTACGACCAGCACATCGAAGTGACGGGCGGGCTCCCGCTGCGCCGCCTGCTGCTCCGGAGTGGCGGCCTGCGCCCTGGGGTGCGCCTGGTCGTGCCCCTGGTCGTGCGCGTGCTCGTGCGCCTGATCCGCGTTGCCTGCTAGCATCGTTTGTCTCCTGTTGGCCAGATCCCGCCGGAAGCTTCTCGCATGGGCATTCCCTTGGTGCGTCCGTGCAGTGCTCCGACTAGACTAGGGTGTTCACCCTAATTAATCAACCCAGATTCCTCTAACCAGGGATTTCCCTTAAGCCCGCATACGCCCGGACGCTGTTCCGCCACCACCCGAGATGCCAGAAATGCAGCATACGAAACACCGCCGGCCACGCACCGCCACGCGCAGGGGCCTCGCAACATGAGCGCGGACCACACGCCGGCGCGGCGGCCCAAGACCCGCGAACGCATTCTCGAAACCTGCCTGAGCCTGTTCAACGAACGCGGGCCGATGCTCGTGACCACGGCGGAGATCGCCGCGGCGGTCGGCATCAAGGAAGGCAACCTCCATTACCACTTCAACCGCAAGGAACAGATCCTGGAAGCGTTGTTCGGTGCTTTTGAAAGCGCGCTGCGCGCCACCGCCGTGGCGGATCTTGCCAAGGGCGATAGCCCGGACCGCTTTGCCGGCTACCTGAGCGGCTGGTTCAACCTGATGTGGGAATGGCGTTTCTTCTATCGCGACTCGGCTTCGATCCGCGCGCTGGCGCCCGCGCTGCGCGCGCGCACCGAAGCGCTGGCCGATGACGGACAACGCCATGTGCGGCGCGTGTTCGACGGCATGGAAGCGGCGGGGCTGCTGCGCGCCACGCCGGCGCAGCTCGATCACCTGGTGGTCAACAGCTGGATCGTCTCGACCTACTGGATCGACTACCTGCGCTCGCGCCACGGTATCGATGCGCTCAAGCGCGAACATATCAGCTGGGGCGCATCGCAGGTGATGAGCCTGTTCGGGCCTTACCTCACCGAGACGGGGCTGGCGCAGCTGAATATCGACGCGGCGCGCGATCCGCGCACCGGCGCGCACTAGCCGCCATGCGCGTGCCGGCGAGCCATCGTCATTGACGTCAGGCAAGCGCGGCAAAGGCGCCTAAGGTTAAAACTTGCCCCGCTTGCACGCACCGGCAGGCGGATCCATTGATTCACAATTCCTTGAGTCACTTACCGGAGATGAACATGACAGTGACGCTCAGGTATTGGTCAGAAGACGGCGATGAGGAAACCGTCGATGTACCTTCCGCACGGGTCTTGTCCCAGATGGCGCCCCATCCCCCCTCGCAGGCGCCGAAGCGCACGCCCGACACCGAAGACAAGCCACCAAAGTGGACCATTCCAGACGACCCTCCGGGCGATTTCGCCTGAGAGGCATTCGAGTGGCAGGCAAGGCAAGGCGATGCGACCGAAACATCGTCGGCTGTTACGAATTGGAAAGCAAAAAGCCCGTGCGGCAAGGACCGGACGGGCTTCGGGAAAGTGGTTGCGGGGGCAGGACTTGAACCTGCGACCTTCGGGTTATGAGCCCGACGAGCTGCCAACTGCTCCACCCCGCGGGGCGAAATATACGCGGATCGGTGGCATCTGGATACCCCTTCTTGGAAATAAACCGGAAAGTGGTCGTTACGCGGGCGCCGGGCGGCTTGCGGGGCGCCCTGTGCCGGCAATTCAGCTATTGCCGTCGATCCATTGGCGTGCCCACGCATAGGCAGCCGCTGTCGCATCCGCGGGCGTGGCGTGGTTGTGCCCTACCGCCCTCGCATCCTGGACGATCGCCCCATCCTCCCAGATCGCGCACGAGGCGATGTGCAGCCCGTCCTTGATGGTCTTGCAGAACACGTGGATGACGAATCCTTTGTACTGCGCCTTGTATTCCGTGACGTTGCTTTGGTTTTGCATCTGGCTTTGCTGGTCTGGCCGCCTGTTCTCGCCCCGCGGCGAATCCTGCGGCGCATCCTAGCATGGGCACCCCGGGCCGGTTTTTCCATCGCCGCCGTCCCGCCGGCAATCATCATCGTCCTCCGCACCAGGGAGCCCGCGACCCGCTTGCCAAAACCAGGCAGCTCGTTATACTGTATATCCATACAGTACCCTGTAAGGCAACCACCTCATGTTCAGCTGCGATCCCGGCACCCTCTATCTCTACAGCCAAAGCCCCGCCGCGGCCAGGCTGTCGATTCGCTGCCCGCTCCTGACCGTGGACGATCCCCTGCTCACGGCTGACACCTGGAACCCCGAGGCCGAAGCGGCCGCACAGGCGGCCGGGGCAACGCTATACCTCTCGGGCATCGACACCTCGGCACTGAAGGCGCTTCCCTGGACCATCGACGCGCTGGCGTTCGAGCGCGACGGCGCGCGCATCAGCTTCTGCCTCGCTGAAGGCATGGAGTTTCTCAGCCCCATCACACTTCGCTTGCGCAGCCGCGGCGAACGCCACTATGCCACTTTGCAAGAGCCGGCGTGAAGTCGATCAGCCCGGCGCCCTGGCGCGACGGTGGACGCGGCGCCGCTGCAGGAATCCTGCTAGCCGGTCAGCCCGCGGCCTGCGCCCGGGCCTGGTGAATCCGCGGCGCTAGGCGGCGATGGCGCGCGGACTGGCGGCGGCCGTGGCCTGCTCGATACGCGCGAGCAGCCGCTTCCCGGAAGCCACCACGGCAGGATCAGCGGTCATCTGGTAACGCACGATCATGCCTTCGACGCAGAGCATGGCCTCCTCCGCGACTTCGTCGGGCGTCGCCAGCTTCAGTCTCTGCGCAAGCTCCGCGATATACGCCTTCAGTGACACCTTGTGCGCGGTGGCCTGCTCCAGATGTCCAGGGGCACCGGTCGAGCCGGCCTCCGCAACCACGTTGATGAACGCGCAGCCGCGGAACGTTTCCTGACCGAACCACACGCCCAGCGCATCTGCAATCGCCCCGAGGCTGGGCGCGGAAGCAAAGCGCGACTCCACCTCCTCGATGAACCAGGACATCCAGAACTCGTGGCGCCGGTCGAGAAATGCGGAGATCAGTTCATTCTTGGAAGCGAAATGCCTGTAGAGCGACATCTTCGCCACGCCCGACTCGGCAATGATCTTGTCGATGCCCGTCGCCCGAAAGCCGTCTTGATAGAACAAGCGGGCTGCCGTGTCGAGAATCCGCTCTCGCGCCGAAGGCTGGGTCATGGCACGTCTTTCCAAAGTGAAAGTTGATAGACCAAGTATTGCAGACAGACCTGTCTCTGTAAAGCAGAGATACGACTCTGTCTCCTCCGTCTCCTCCGTTTCCATTACGCGGGCTTCTCCGGCTTTCCTTATTGGGGCCCTGTCGAAGAGCTGAGTCTTTCGCGCTTCGCGGGCGGGCGTGAGATCGATCGCAAGCGTGGTGCATCCATGGCGAGAAGCCACCCGTAGCGCCGCCATCAGCGCAGGCGGCACTGCCGCACGCCCTATTCGCGCTGGTATGCCCTAATTCACCCGAACTGATCCTGTTCGGCCCGCGGGCCAGGCGCTAGCCTTGCTTCTCCTCCTATTCAAGCGTTCGGGACCTGCCGCGCGGCAGCACCTGTCGAGACTTCCCCATGTACTTGTATGACTCCATAGACCAGCAGGTGGTCGACCAGCGCGTCGCCCAGTTCTCCGACCAGACCACGCGTTTCCTGGACGGCCGGCTCACCGAGGACGAGTTCCGCGTGCTGCGGCTGCAGAACGGCCTCTATATCCAGCGGCACGCGCCAATGCTCCGCGTGGCCATCCCCTACGGCATGCTCGTCAGCCGGCAGTTGCGCAAGCTCGCCGGGATCGCGCGGCGCTGGGACCGCGGCTACGGCCACTTCAGCACGCGGCAGAACATGCAATTCAACTGGCCGCGCCTGGAAGACGCGCCCGCCATCCTGGCCGAACTGGCCACCGTGCAGATGCATGCGATCCAGACCAGCGGCAATTGCATTCGCAATACCACCACCGACCACTTTGCCGGCATCGCCCCGGACGAGATCGTGAACCCGCTGGTCTGGTGCGAGATCATCCGGCAATGGTCGATGCTGCACCCCGAGTTCGCCTTCCTGCCGCGCAAGTTCAAGATCGCCGTAAGCGGCGCCCGCACGGACCGGGCCGCGGTCGGCGTGCACGATATCGGCCTGCAGGCCGTCAGCAAGGATGGCGAGACCGGATTCCGCGTATGGGTGGGCGGTGGCATGGGCCGCACGCCGATCGTGGCCAAGCTGATCAACGAATATGTGCACTGGTCGGATCTGCTGACCTACCTGCAGGCCACGCTGCGCGTCTACAACCTGCACGGCCGCCGCGACAACAAATACAAGGCGCGCATCAAGATCCTGGTCAAGGACCTGACACCGGCCGTCTTCGCCCGGCAGGTCGACGAGCAATGGCAGCGCATCCGCGGCGGCCCCGACACGGTGAGCGCCGAGTTCGTGCAGGAGATCGCGGGCCGCTTCACCGCGCCTGGCTATGACCCCGCGGCGGCGAACGACGAAGATGCCTCGGCGAGCTTCGCCGAACAGAATCCCAGGTTCCGCCGCTGGCTGCGCAGCAACGTCCAGGCTCACCGCGTGGCGGGCTATTGCGCGGTGACTGTTTCGCTGAAGGCCACCGGCATGCCTCCCGGCGATATCACGGCCGACCAGATGGACGCCGTCGCCGACCTGGCAGACGCCTACGGCCTTGGCGAGCTGCGTGTCTCGCACGAGCAGAACCTGATCCTGGCCGATGTGCGCCGCACCCATCTGCACGAAATCTGGGAACGGCTGGACGGCCTGAATCTCGCCACGCCGAACATCGGCCTGCTCACCAACATCATCGCCTGCCCGGGCGGCGATTTCTGCTCGCTGGCAAACGCCGTTTCCATTCCGCTGGCCGAGGCCATCCAGCAGCGCTTCGATGACATGGATTTCCTGCACGATATCGGCGAACTGGATCTCAACATCTCCGGCTGCATCAACTCCTGCGGGCACCATCACGTGGGGCACATCGGCATTCTCGGCGTCGACAAGGCCGGCGAGGAGTGGTACCAGGTGACCGTCGGCGGCCGCCAGAACGGGGCACTGTCGGCCGGGCGGCACGACGAGATGGAAGGCGCCGGCGGCGCGGCCATCGGCAAGATCATCGGACCGTCCTTCGCGCGCGGGGAAATCCCGGATGTGGTGGAACTCCTCGTGCAGACCTACTTGTCGCTGCGCGACAGCGATGCCGAACGCTTCATCGATGTCGTCGAACGCACCGGCATCGAACCGTTCAAGACCGCCGTCTACAGCGACGCCCGGATCGTCAAGCGGAAACAGCAAGCGGAGAGCGCACGTGCCTGAAACCAAATCGCAAGACCTGGCGCCCAACGTCATCCGCAACGGTGCGCTCGAAACCGACAAATGGCGCGCCTTCATCTCAGATGACGGCCCGGCATCCGCCGCGTTGCCACCCGACGAGGATGGCTGGCTGGTTTCCCTCGGCGCATGGCAGGCAGCAAAGGCAAGCCTGCGGCAACGGACCCATCCGGTTGCGGTGTACCTGGTGCCCGACGCCGACCCCGAGGCGCTGCTCGATCCCGGCGCAGCCATCATCGATCCGACCGGCATTGCCCACCTGGCCATCGATTTCCCCGTCTACACGGACGGGCGCGGCTACTCGCTCGCGCAGTTGCTGCGCACGCAGTACGGATGGGCCGGCGAGCTGCGCGCCGTGGGAGACGTGATGATCGACACGGTGCACTACATGGCCCGCTGCGGCTTCGACAGCTTTGCCGTCAAGCCCAGCCACGATCCCCAGGCAGCCCTCGAGGCGCTGGGTACGTTCACGGTCCACTACCAGAAAGGCTACCGGCGGCCCGCCGCGCCGGGGTGAGCCGCGCCAATCCTCTCCATGCCGCGCGATTCCGCGCTATTCCTTGCTATTCCGCGCTGGCCACTTCCTTCGCCTGCGCCGCATGCGTACTCTGCCAGCCGCCGCCGAGCGCCTGGAAGAGGTTCACCTGGTCCGTGGCCACCTTCGCATCGGACGCCGCCAGCGCCGCCTCCGCGCGCGCCAGGGCGCGGTCCGCATCGAGACTGGCGAGATAGGGCTGGCGCCCTCCCGCATAGAGCTGCCGGTGCTCGCGCGCCACCACCGACGCGGCGTCGCGTGCCTTGCGCAGGCCCTGGTTGCGTTCGAGCTCGTTGGTGTAGCTGGCCAGCGCGGTCTGCGTTTCCTCCAGCGCCTTGAGCACGACCCCGTCGAAGCGCGCCAGGGCCGCATCCGCGCCGGCTTCCATGCCATGGATGCGCGGCCGCACGCCATTGGTCGGGAAGTTCCAGGTGATCAGCGGACCGAACCCCCAGTGCGCGGTGGGACCCGTTCCCAGGTCCGCCAGCAGGCCGGTCGCGCCGACCGAGGCACCAATGCGGATCGAGGGATAGAGATCGGCCGTCGCCACGCCGATCCTGGCCGTCGCCGAGGCCAGCTCCCGCTCGGCCTGCCGCACGTCGGGCCGCCGGCGCAGCAGCGCCGCGCCATCCCCGACCGGAATCGCTTGCCGCGGCCGGGGCTCCTCGCGGCATGCCGCCTGCGCCCCGGAATCCGCCCCGGGCGGCTGCCCCAGCATGACCGACAGCCGATAGGCCGCCGCCGCCTGCTCTGCCCTGAAATGCGGCAGCGCCGCCCGCAATCCTTCTGCCTCGCCCTGCGCCTGCGATGCGTCGCTGGGCTGGCTGCGCCCGGCAGCGACCAGGCGCCTGACCACCTCGGCGCCGCGCTCCTGCAATGCCAGCTGGCGCTGCGCCACCTCGAGCTCATGCGTGGCGGCGCAGCCCTCGACGTAGGCGCGCACGGTCTGCGCCACCACGCTCACCCGGGCGGCATCCAGCGCTGCCT